>JBIIIE010000286.1:0-4055 GCA_044235135.1 Roseomonas sp.
TGGCATCTATATCGCCTGGGTCGGCGCCGATGCGCCGGGCGGGAAATTCCAGGGCGGCGCGGTGCTGGCCGCGATGTGGGTATTGCCCTGGATCGCGGGGCTTACCGCCCCGCCAAGCATCAGCGATATGCGCCTCAGGCTTGCCATTGCCGCAGGGCCCTTGGTGTTCCTGATCATCGGGCTGGCGGGTTTTGCCTGGGCAGAGGGTTTCCTTGCCTATCCACCGGGTTTTGCGAAACCGCTGATCCTGCTGATCGAAACGGCGATGACGCTTTCCGTTGCCGCTGCGCTGGCGTGCATGATTGCCGGGCCGCCTGAACGGCGCGCGCTGCCATGAATGCCATCACCCCCTTTGCCCTTGCAGCGGCCGGGCTGGTTGGGCTTGGGCTTTATGGCATGCTCGCGCAATCATCCGTGCTGCGGAAGGTGATTGCCTTCAACCTGCTCGGCATTGGCGTATTCCTTGTATTTGGCGTGGCAGCGCGGCGCGGCGCAGCGGCGGGGCTGCCAGCCGATCCCGTGCCGCAAGCCATGGTGATTACTGGCCTGGTGGTTGCCTTTGCCGCAACTGCCTTGGCCCTGGTGCTGACCCTTCGCCTGCATCAGACAACAGGCGCGGTGACGCTCGCGGAGGACCCCGCGCCGCCCGCCAATCCCGGTACGCTCCCAGAATGACTGGAACGCTTGGCGGAGCCCTTTTGGTGCTGGCCATCGCGCTGCCGCTTGGCGCGACGCTGCTTGCCTTCGTGCTTGGCGGCCAGGCTGCATCACGCGTGGCGCGTGGCGCGCTGTGGCTTTGGCTGGCGCTTGCGGTTGCCATCGTCGCTGCCGTCATCAGGCAGGGTGAGCCCATTTCCTATCACATCGGCGGTTTCGTGCCACCTATTGGCATAGTCCTCGCCGCCGATGGGCTTGCAGCGGCGATGCTGCTGGCGGCCGCAATTATTCTTGTTGCTGCCGGGCTTTTTGGCCGCGCTGCCTATCCCGCGCCATCCTGGGACAAGGGCGGGCGCGCTGCCTATGCCTATTGGTGCCTGCTGCCGGCATTGGCGGCGTCGCTTGCCGTTGCGTTTCTCGCGCGCGATCTGTTCAGCCTGTTTGTGGCGCTGGAGATGTTGACCTTCACCGCGCTCGCACTCGCCTGCCTCGATGGCAGGCCTTCGCAATTCAAGGCGGAACTCCGTTATCTGCTTTTCGCGCTGCTGGGATCGGTGCTTTATCTGCTCGGCTGTGCGCTGTTCTATGGCGCCTATGGCACGCTTGATATCGGCCTGCTGGCCGGCAATACGCGCGCCGATGCGCCAACGCGCCTCGCGGGTGCGCTGATGACCGTTGGGCTGCTCGCGAAAATGGCAGTCTTTCCCTTGCATCTTTGGCTGCCGCCAGCCCATGCCGGGGCGCCGCCGGCGGGGTCCGCCTTGCTGTCGGGGCTTGTGGTCAAGGGCGCTTTTGTTCTGTTGGTGCGGCTGTGGTTCTGGGTGCTGCCTGGCCCGCCCGTGGCGGGGGCGGAATTGCTCGCAACCCTTGGTGCGGCGGCGATTTTGGTCGGCAGCGTGGTCGCACTCCGGCAGGAAAAGTTGAAGGCGCTGATCGCTTATTCGACCGTTGCGCAAATCGGCTATCTGTTCCTGATGTTTCCCTTGCTGATGGCGGGCGATCCCGATGCGGCAACGCGCGCCTGGATGGGGGGGATGTTGCAGGCGACCTCCCACGCTTTGGCCAAGGCGGCGATGTTTCTGGCGGCTGGCTTGATTGTGCAATCCATCGGAGAGGATCGGGTGGCCGGGCTTTGCGGCGCCGCACGCGCCACGCCATTTTCGGTGCTGGCGATTGGCATTGGTGGGCTTTCACTGATGGGCGTGCCGCCGAGTGGCGGCTTCACCGCGAAATGGATGCTGCTGCGCGCTTCGGTGGATACCGGGCAATTGTGGTGGTCGCTCGTGATTTTGGCGGGCGGCTTGCTGACCGGCGGTTACGTCTATCGCCTTGTCGCTGCCGCCTTGTCGCCAATGCCAGCGGGGGTAACACCGCGCCCCGTGCCGCGCGTGCAGGAAGGCGCGGTGCTGGTGCTGGCGCTGCTATCCATGGTCCTTGGGCTGCTGCCGCTTTCCATGCTGGGCATGGCGCAGATTGGCCAGCCGGTGATGGCGCCATGAACCTGCTGCCGCTTGTGCCGCTGCTGCCCGCGCTCATGCTGCTGGCGCTGGTTGCGCCTTGGGCGCGGGCGCGTGTGATGGGGGCACTTTGGATCGCACCATTGCCAGCGCTGCTGATCGCGCCCCTCGCTGTCGGCACTTCACTGGTGATCTACCCGAGTGGCTTCAAGATCACCTTGCTGCTGGATGCGCCCGGCGCGCTGCTGCTGGGTGGTGCGGCTTTGCTATGGAGTGCCGCCGGCGTTTTTGCCCGCGCGCAGCTTGGCAGCGGGCCGGCAGCGCAGCGCTTCGCCGCCTGGTGGCTGCTGACACTTGCGGGCTGCCTTGGCGTTTTCATCGCCGGCGATCTTTTGAGCTTTTATCTGGCTTTTGCGGTGGTGAGCCTGGCGGCCTTCGGCCTGGTGGCGCATGACGGCACAGAAAAGGCGCGGCGCGCCGGTGGGCTTTATCTGTTGCTGGCGGTGGTGGGGGAAATCGCCTTGCTGCTCGCCTTCGCGCTGCTGCATGGCCGTGCCGGGATTGAAAGCGTGGCGATTGCCGATGTCGCGCCCGTGCTCCGCACCACACCGGGCGGGGCGGTGATTGCGCTGCTGCTGATCCTTGGCTTTGGGATCAAGATGGGGCTGATGCCCCTGCATGTCTGGCTGCCCATCGCACACCCCGCTGCACCGGCGCCGGGTTCCGCGGTGCTGAGTGGTGCCATCATCAAGGCGGGCGTGATCGGGCTCATTCGCTTTTTGCCCTTTGATGGCGTGCCGGCGCCGGATGGTGTGTGGCTCGCCTTGCTGGGTTTTGCGACGGCCTATTGGGGTGTGGCAATGGGCCTTACGCAACGCAACCCGAAAACCATCCTGGCCTATTCCAGTATGAGCCAAATGGGCGTGGTGGCGGCGATTTTTGGCATGGGGCTGACGCTTGGGATCGCGGAGACGCCCTTGCATGCGGCGTTTTATGCGCTGCATCACATGCTGGCGAAGGGGGCGCTGTTTCTGGGGGTTGGTCTGGCGCTGGCCAGTGGCCCGACAGGGCGGGTGCTGGTGCTGCCCTTGGCGCTGCTGCTGGCGCTTGGTTTTGGCGGCTTGCCGCCCACCGGTGGGGCTTTGGCGAAGGCGGCGACGAAGCCGGAACTCGGCGCCGGGCTGGCGGCGATGGCGGCGATGCTTTCCGCCTTCGGGTCCACCGCACTGATGCTGCATTTTGTGCAAAGGCTGCGTGCGGCGATGGAGGAGGCGCCGCCGGCCACGCCGCATTGGGGCCTTGCCGGGCCGTGGCTGTTCTTGGCGCTGGCGGCGCTGGCGCTGCCCTGGGCGCTTTATGGCGTGGTGACCGGCAAGGCGCCCGAGGGGTTGTGGAGCATTTCGACCATCGCGCCGGTATTGGCCGGCGTCGCTTTCGCGCTGTTCTGGGCGCGCATTTTTCAGCGCGTGCCGGAAGTGCCGGCGGGTGATGTTTTGGTGTTTGCCGAGCGTGGATCGGCAATGCGGTATGCCGTGGTGCGCGCGGTTGTCGGGCTGGAACACGCAACGCGCCCCTGGCCGGTGGCCGGCATTGCGCTGATGCTGCTGATCCTGGCGTTTTATGGCCTGATTGGCTGAAGCCATTGCGTCACAGGCGCAGCGCGCTTGCTTGTCTGCCGCCACTGATTGCGGGACACTGCCATTCCTACGGGAAAAATCTGGCGGAGCGTGCGGATGAAAGAACGAATTGCGGTTTTCGGCATGGGGCAGATGGGGGCGAATATGGCCTCCCGCCTGACGGAACAGGGTTTTGATGTGCTTGGTTACGACGTGAACGAAGCGCGCCGGCAGGAATTGGCCGAACGCCAAATCGCGGTTGCAGAAACAGTTGAAGCAGCACTTGCTGGCCGCCCCCTGGTGCTGACCAGCCTGCCCGATCCTG
>JBIIIE010000287.1:0-4041 GCA_044235135.1 Roseomonas sp.
TTCTTCGCCCGGTTCTGGTCCTCGGCCCGCCCATAAGCGGCCACGATCCGGGCAACCAGCGGATGCCTTACCACATCCTGATCAGAAAAGCGCGTCACCCCGATACCTTCCACGCCAGAAACAATCGAAAGTGCCTCGACAAGGCCTGATGGTTGATGGGGCGGCAGGTCAATTTGGGTCGGATCGCCGGTGATCACCATCCGGCTCCCCTCCCCCATCCGGGTCAGGAACATCTTCATCTGCGCGGGGGTGGTATTCTGCGCCTCATCCAGAATGGCGTAGCAATGGGCCAAGGTGCGCCCACGCATAAAGGCGAGTGGCGCGATTTCGATCTCACCAGCCGCGATCCGTCGCGCCACCTGATCCGCAGGCATCATGTCGTGCAAGGCGTCGTAAAGCGGGCGGAGATAGGGGTCCACCTTTTCCTTCATGTCGCCCGGCAGGAATCCGAGCCTTTCGCCGGCTTCAACGGCAGGGCGGGACAGCACAATGCGGTCCACGCGGCCCGATTGCAGCAAAGCCACCCCCTGCGCCACCGCCAGATAGGTCTTGCCTGTCCCCGCCGGCCCAATGCCAAACACCATGTCGTGGCGGGCAAGCATATCAATATAGGCCGCCTGGGCGGCGCTGCGCGGCGCAATCGCGCCCTTGCGCGTGCGGATCGCCGGCAAATCCTGCAAGGGCAGGCGCGGTTCGCCCTGCGCTGCCCCGCCTTCGGCGAGCCTCAAGGCCGCTTCCACTTCCGCCGTGCCGACATGTTCCCCCCGTTCCAGCCGTTTCCACAGCGCGAGCAAAGCCGCTTCGGCCATTTCCGTTCGTTCCGCCCCGCCGGAAATGGCGATGCGATTGCCGCGTGAAGCCACGCGCACGCCAAGCACCTGTTCGATCCGCGCCAGATGACGATCATGTTCGCCATGCAGCAGGGGCAGCAGCGCATTGTCGTGGAATTGCAGCGTTATGGAACGCTGGTCACTGGATTGGCGCGGTTCCGCAGCGCGGAGGCCAGGGGTTTGGATGTTCAAGCGGCGTCTCTCTCCGATGCTTGGGGTTTAGGCCCAGCGGGAAGCTCCCCGCCGAGGGAATTGGGATTGGTCGCGGTCACGCGGACCGTCACGATCTGGCCGGTGAGGTCCCCCGCAGCCGGGAAATGCACCGGCTGCAACCAGGGCGACCGCCCGGCCATTTGGCCCGGATGGCGGCCGGGGCCAGTCACCAGAACCGGGATTTCCATGCCCGCGCGGCTTTGGTTGAAGCGGTATTGCTGGTCACGCAGCAGCGCCTGGATTTCCTGCAAGCGCGCATCGGCCACGGCTTCATCCACCATGCCCGCCATGCCCGCCGCCGGCGTGCCCGGGCGCGCCGAATAGCGGAAGGAAAAGGCGGAGGCGAAGCCGATATCCTCAATCAGCTTGAGGGTGGCGCGATGATCCGCATCACGCTCACCGGGGTGGCCCGCGATGAAATCGGAAGACAGCGCCAGATCAGGCCGCGCTGCGCGCAGCTTTTCGATCAGGCGCAGATATTCCGCTGCCGTATGGCCGCGATTCATCGCCTTCAGGATGGGGTCTGCCCCCGATTGCACCGGCAGATGCAAAAACGGCATCAGCGCCGGAATATCCCGATGCGCGGCGATCAGGTCATCGCCCATGTCGCGCGGGTGGGAAGTGGTATAGCGCAAGCGGTCAAGCCCTGGGATTTCCGCCAGCGCCAGCAAAAGCCGCGCGAGCGACCAATCCCCGCCATCCGGGCCTTCGCCGTGATAGGCATTCACATTCTGCCCGAGCAGCGTGATTTCCCGCGCGCCCAAAGCCACCAAACGCTTCGCTTCGGCAATCACCGCCGCTGCCGGGCGGGAATATTCCGCGCCGCGCGTGTAAGGCACCACGCAGAAGGAACAGAATTTGTCGCAGCCTTCCTGCACGGTCAGGAAAGCAGTCACGCCCTGCGGTGCCGCCTGTTCCGGCAAATGATCGAATTTCCCATCCACCGGGAATTCGGTTTCGATCACGGCACCCGCCGCGCGGGAGGCACGTGCCACCATCTCCGGCAGGCGATGATAGCTTTGGGGGCCGAGCACGATATCCACCCAAGGCGCGCGGGCGGTGATTTCCGCGCCTTCGGCCTGCGCCACGCAGCCCGCCACCGCGACAATCATCTCCCCACCGCGCGCGGCCTTGGCTTCGCGCAGCCGGCCCAGATCGGAAAACACCTTCTCGGTCGCCTTTTCGCGGATATGGCAGGTATTGAGGATGACCATATCGGCTTCTTCGGCCAATTCCGTCGGCGCATAGCCGAGGGGTGCGAGCACATCCGCCATGCGCGCGCTGTCATAAACATTCATCTGGCAGCCCCAGGTGCGGATCAACAACCGCTTCCTTGCCGGGGTGCCTTGGCGTTCAGTCATGAAATCCGGGCCTCCGTCGCCCCGGCACGGGGCGAAACGGGGGAAATGAGCAGGCCGGCTGCGCTGGTCAAGCGCGTCAAGACCCGAAAGCGCGAATCATGGAGCCAAGGATCATAAAAGGAGCCTGAAGTCTCCCGCCGCGTCGGGTCAAGGGTTTATCGCGGCACATTCAGGAAAAGCGGCGTTGCCGGGCGGTTCTGTCGCAATTGCGCCGCACCTGCGGCGACCACATCGCTCACCGCCGCGGTCAGGACCTTGCGGTCCGGCAAGGTCGCGGGGTCTGCCGGTTCATGCATCAACACCGTCGCCCGCGCCCCGGAACGGCGGGCGATGCGCCAGAAATGGGAAGCGATATCCATATCGCCATACCAGGCGAAAAGCGGCCGATCCCGTCGGCAGGCCGGCAAGCCGCCGAGCCGGTCATAGACCAGTGACACCGGCTGCACCGCCTTGGCATCCGCCGCTGCCGCCAGAAAGGCAGACCGGAAGGGCAGCACCCTTGTGCCATCATTGCTTGTGCCCTCAGCGAATAGGATCAGGCTATCGCCGGCTTGCAGCCTTTCGCGCATGGCGTCCGCCTCACGCAGGACGGTTGAGGTGCGGCGGCGGCTGACGAAAACTGTTCGGCCCAGCTTGGCGATAAAGCCCACCACCGGCCATTGCCCGACCTCGGATTTGGAGACAAAGCTTGCCCGCAGCACCGAGCCCAGCACGAGAATATCAAGCCAGGAGGTATGATTGGGCAGGAAAAGCGTGGCCGGCTTGTCGGAGACCTTGCCCACCACCTGCACCTTGAGCCCGATCAGCCAACACAGCACCCGATGATAAAAGCAGCCAAAGCTGATCTTGGCCTGGCCCGGCAGCAGCATGAGCAGGCTTTGGATGGGGATCGCTATCAGCGTCCAAATCACGGCACTGACAATGCGACGAATGGCGCGAAACCGACCACCCAGGGGGCGCGGTTCCATGATATCGCCCCAGGCATCACCTGGCATGAAGGGTTTGAAGCGCAGCGGCTTTATGCGCATCTTCCGACGCGGTTTCAGCGCTTCTTGCGGATTCCTTGCGACGAGTTCCATCGTGTTCGGATAGCTGAGCGTGTGTGGCGCGGCAATGACGCTTTGACGACGATTGCGTGAAACCCAGCCATGGTCTGACGCATGGCTTGGCAGGATCAAGTGTTATGTTATATCAGAACCCATGAGTTTCCCGAACCCGCTTGCGCTTTCTGCCGGCATCGCCGCGCGGCTTGGCCTTTCAGCCGTGCTTACCGCGCTGCTTTGGGCCGGGGTTGCCTGGGCGCTTGCGGCATGACCCCCGCCGCTTTGACCCTTGCGGATCTGACAGTCTGCCATGGCCGCCGCCCGGCGGTGCATCACCTCTCGGGCCGGTTTGCGCCGGGCAGCCTGACCGCGATTGTCGGACCAAATGGCGCCGGGAAATCCACGCTGCTGCGCGCTTTGGCCGGGCTGCATGAGCCGGAATCCGGGCGGATTGCGCAGGATGGGGTGGCGCGGATTGCGCTGCTGCCCCAATTGGCCGCGCTGGATCGCGCCTTTCCTATTGCCTGCCGCGACGTGGTGATGCAGGGGCTTTGGCCGCGCATCGGCGCCTTTCGCGCCGTGCCTGCCGATGAA
>JBIIIE010000288.1:0-4032 GCA_044235135.1 Roseomonas sp.
TCAGCATGGTTTCCGTCATCGCGAGTTTTGCGAAAACCTCGCGCACCGTGCGGTTCAGGGTTTCGCCCTGTTCGGTCAGGATCAGGCCGCGCGCATGGCGATGAAATAGCGGCACATTCAGCGCTTCTTCCAAGGCCTGAATCTGCCGCGATACGGCGGATTGGCTGAGGTTCAGCGTCTCCCCCGCATGGGTGAAGGACCCCGCTTCCGCGACCGCGTGAAAAATACGCAGCTTGTCCCAATCGGTCGGCATCAGGCCGCTGCCGCGTGGCCTGCTTCGAGCGCGGCGAGGTATTTTTCCGCTTCAAGCGCCGCCATGCAGCCGGTGCCGGCGGCGGTGACGGCCTGGCGATAAATCTTGTCCTGCACATCGCCGGCGGCGAAGACACCAGGGATGGAAGTGCGCGTGCTGCCGGGCGTGGTTTCGATATAGCCTTCGGCATCCATGCCGATCTGGCCCTGGAACAGCGCGGTTGCCGGCGAATGGCCGATGGCAACAAAAACCCCATCCACCTTCAATTCGCGCGCTTCCCCGGTGATGCGATCACGCAGCGCCAAGCCGCGGGCCACCGGCATGCGGCCTGATGTATCGGCCAACACTTCTTCGGTCAGCGTATTCCACAGGATCGAGACATTCGGCTTGGCGAAAAGCCGCTGTTGCAGGATTTTCTCAGAACGCAGCGAATCGCGCCGATGGATCAGCGTGACATGGCGCGCCAGGTTGGAAAGATACAGCGCTTCCTCGGTCGCGGAATTGCCGCCGCCAATCACCGCCACATCCTTGCCGCGATAAAAGAAACCATCGCAGGTGGCGCAGGCGGAAACGCCGAAACCGCCCAATTCCTTCTCACCCGGAATGCCAAGCCAGCGCGCCTGCGCGCCGGTTGCGATCACGAGCGCATCCGCGACATAGACATTGCCGGAATCACCCACCGCGCGGAAGGGCCGGCGCGACAGATCAATCGAGGTAATCACATCCTGCACCAGTTTGGTGCCGCAATGCGCGGCTTGCGCGGCCATCTGGTCCATCAACCAGGGGCCTTGCACGGCTTCCGCGAAGCCGGGGTAGTTTTCCACATCGGTGGTGATGGTCAGCTGCCCGCCTGGCTGCATCCCCGCGACCAGTAGCGGCGAAAGCCCCGCACGCGCGGCATAGATGGCGGCCGTATAGCCCGCCGGCCCGGCGCCCAGAATCAAAAGCTTGCTGTGAAATGTCTCGGCCACGATCCGCACCCCTGAATTTTCTTGCCTGATATCGGCCAGCAGCCCCTTTCGGGCAAGCCGCCGCCTGGCCGATGGCGCATCTTGAAATGATATTGCGCGGCAGGCCGATTTTGAGCAATGAAGGGCGGTGCCCAATCCCAAGACCCCCGCCCCTGATCCGGCCCTGGATGCCCTGGACCGCCAGATTCTGGCGGAACTCCAACAGGATGGCCGCATCACCAATGTGGAACTCGCGCGCCGCGTCAATCTTTCCGCACCGCCCTGCCTGAGGCGGGTGCGTCGCCTGGAAGACGAAGCCGTGATTCGCGGCTATCACGCGGATCTCGACCCCACCGCGCTGGGATGGGAGGTGATGTTCTTCGCGCTTGTCGGCCTGGAATCACAAAAGCAAAGCGTGCTGGATGCGTTTGAGGCTTTGGCAACATCCTGGCCGGAAGTGCGCGAATGCCACATGATCAGGGGCGGCGGGGATTTCCTGCTCCGGCTTGTGGCGCGCAATACGGCGCATGAGAATGAATTGACCGCGCGGTTGACCGGTGCGGCGAATGTGCTGCGTGTGCAGACCTTGCAGACGATCCGCACGGCGAAGGATGCCGCCGGGGTGCCGCTAGGTTAAGGTGGCAGGGCGGTTTGGCCCAATACCCAGCCTTCCCAGGCGCGGATCATTGGGTCTTCGGGGATGAAATCCGGGCGCTTGCCATCCATCACGCCAATCAGGCCAAGCAGGCCGATCAGCGAATCGAAGCGATCCTCACCCGCCGCATCGGTGCCGAAGCCGGCTTGGATCATCTCGGCCAAGGCTGCATCGGGGGTGACATGAAGGGCGGCCATGGCATCACGCAGCGCAGGGGCAAGTGCCCGGCGCGGTGCCTCGGCGCGTTTTGACCCCGCCAATTTCAGCCCGAGATGGCGCAAGGCTTCCGCTGGATAAACCTCAGCCAATGCAAGCTGGCCGGGGCGAAGCAAATCATGCAGCGCCCCGGCAAAGGGCCATAGGCGGAAGGGCGCGCCGGCGGCAAGCGCGGGGGCAAGCCAATCGCGCCAGGCGCTGATCGCCGCCTTGCCGGATTGATTGGCGCCAAGCGTCCAGAATACCGGCGCGCCGGCGGGGCGTTCGGCGGTGGCGCGGTCACATAAACGGGACAGGCCCGCGGCATCGGGCAGGCCAAGCGCCGCCGCATGGGCAGCGCGCGTCATGCCCTTGATGCCGCGCGCCGGGTAGAAGGGGCGGGTGCGCGAGACGGTATCAAGGCTTGGGGATACCGCAAAGAAATCAATGTTTTCCGCGAGTCCCGCCAGGAAATCCGGAAAGCCCTCTTCGGGGCGGTGTTCCGCAAAGCCGCGCGGCACGCCAAGCGGCAGGTCCAGGCCCAAGGCCGCCGGGCTGCCTTCCGCAATCAAGGCAGCCGCCAGCGCGGCGGGGTCGCCCACCAGTCGCGGCGCGCTGGCCTGCCATTGCCTTCCCTGGCGGCGGGCGAGGCTGACCCAGCGCTTGCGGGGATCAAGGCTCCAATCCGCATGGGCGGCGATCACGCTGCAAAACCCCTCGCGCGCCCGCCGCGCTTCGTGTCATGCTGCACGCAAGACGAAGGGAGAGCGTGATGGATGGCATGGCAGCTTTGCCGCCCAAGGGCACGGATGCGGCGCATCCGGCGGGGCAATATGGCGCGATCGCGAAGCTGTTTCATTGGGTGACGCTTGGCCTGATGCTGGTGGCGCTGCCGCTTGGCTTTGTCATCCAGCATGTGAAGGATGCGAGCAAGATGGGGTTTTACGCGCTGCATGAAAGCGCGGGGCTGACCATTTTGTTTGTCGCGATTGCCCGGCTGATCTGGCGCTGGCTCAGCCCGCCGCCAACCCAGCCAAGCGACATGCCGAAGCTGATGCGCACTGCTTCCACGGCGGTGCATCACGCGCTTTATGCGCTGTTGATCATCCAGCCCCTGCTTGGCTTCATGGCCACCAATGCCTGGGGATTTCCGATGCAGGGTGCCACGGCCTATCTTGGCTTTATCGAGTTTCCGAAATTCATGGAGGCTTGGGAAAGCCTCGCGAAAATCCTATCGCTGTTCCACACGATCGGTGGTTGGCTTTTGGTGATGCTGATCGCGCTGCATATTGGCGGCGCCCTGTTCCACCACGCCATTCGGCGCGATGGAACGCTGATGCGGATGATTTGAGGCGGAAGGTTCAGCCCGGATCGCCGGAAAGGCCCGCGATCATCTGATCATTGATGTTGATCAGGAATTCCATATCCGCTTCCTGATTTTCCATCTCCCGTTGCACACTGCGGCCAAGGCGCATGATGCCAACGCGGGTGATCTCCGGAAGCTGATTATCGGGATTGACCAGTGCCGCTTCGATGGCGAGCCAGAGGCGCCGATTATCCGAAATGGCCCTGGCGCGATCAATGGAATCGCCATTCAGTGCAGCCTTGAGGCCGTAATTCACACGGCGGAAGACATCGGCTTCCTGTTCGCGCAAGGTCCGGGCGCGTTGCGTGGCACCATAGCCGCGCGGTCCAAGCATTTGGTTCATCGGTGTTGCGGTCATTCAGCCGTGGTGGCGAATTGTGCGATGGGGGCAAGGCCCAGCACCACTTCCTCATGCCGCATGACGCGGCGCGCGAATTTCAGTGCCTGGTAGCATTGGTCTTCTTCCGCCAGCGTGAGCGCGCGATCGAGATATTCCCGCGCGAGGTTGGACGTGGTGGCTTCCTTGAATTCGGCGATGCGTTGCTTCGCTTCTTCAAGGCCGGCTTTCCGTTCGTCATGATCGCCGATATAGGCGGTCTGCAAGGCGAAATAG
>JBIIIE010000289.1:0-4031 GCA_044235135.1 Roseomonas sp.
GCCACAGGGTCTGCCGCATCTACCGGAATGCCGTATTCGGTGAAAAGCGCGGCATAGCCTTCACGCATGGCGGCTTCCTGGCCCTGGCCGAAGCCAAGCCTGCCGGCGACATGCACGGTGAAGCCCTCACGCACCAGCCAGCCAAGCCCTTCCAGGGTTTTGGCAAAGCTGCCCGCGCCGCGTTCCATGTCGTGAAAGGTTTTGGCGTAGTGATCCAGGCTCACGCGCAGGATCAGGCGATCCGTGCCGAAGCGGTCCCGCAGCCGCAACAGCCCATCGGCATAGCGCCGCATGGGCTGCATGGCATTGGTCAGCACCAGGGCGGAAAGCCCGGGCCGGGCGAGTGTATCCGCCAGCATGTCAAGCAGGCCAGGATTCATGAAAGGCTCGCCACCGGTGAAGCCGATCTGCTGCAGCGGCTCACCAAGGGAAGCGGCCTCATTCAGGTAGGCCGCTACTTCCTGAGGTGAGATGTAGACAAGCGCATCATTGCGCGGGCTGCTTTCGATATAGCAATTGGCACAGGTGATGTTGCAGAGCGTCCCGGTATTGATCCAAAGCGTCTGCAAGCCCTTCAGCGCGACGGTGGCGCGGCGTTCGCCTTTGGCGGTGACGAAGGGGTCCTGGAACTTGGCCAGGCTGCGGGGCGGAAGGCTGATGACGGACAAGAGTTTCATCCTTTCGAAGCAGGGCGCTTTAATTTGTCCTTTACGCTCCTTGTCGCCCAAAGGTTACGGGCCATGCCCGGATTTCGTTTCGGTGCCTTGCCGGGTGGGGCGCGCCAGTGCCTCCGCCGCAATAACCCAGAGGATTTTCCACCCCGCCTTGATCGTGCCCATCAGGGTTCCCGATATCTTGGAATGGCCAATGCGGCGCCGATAGCCCACCGGCACTTCCCGCACACGAAGGCCAAGGCGGGCGGCGCGCACCTGCATCTCAACGGTCCAGCCCCAGGTCTCATCGCGCATCTGCAGCCGATCAAGCGCGTCTCGGCGGATCACCCGAAACGGGCCGAGATCCGTGTAGCTTATGCCCCAAATCATGCGGATCAGCCGGCAGGCCAAGGCATTGCCAAAGCGCTGTTGCGGCGTCAGCGCGCCGCGTTCCACATCAAGGCTGCGTGCGCCAATAACAAGTTCCGCGCCTTCTTCCATGATGGGCGCCAGCAGCCGCGGCAAATCCTCTGGCCTGTCTGAGGCATCGGCATCCATGAACAGCACCGTATCCACGGCGGGCGACAGCGCGGCGATGCCGGCAAGGCAGGCTCGGCCATAACCTCGGCGAGGTTCGGAGACCACGCGCGCCCCCATGCTTGCTGCAATTTCCGGCGTGCCATCAGTGCTGGCGGTATCCACCACGATCACCTCAGCGACCAGCGGCAGGATGGCGCTGAGAACCTTGGGCAGGGCCGCAGCCTCATTCCGAGTGGGCATGATGACGCCGATCATGGGCGGGGCCATGGGCTTCATGGGCTGGCGCGTCGCCGGATCAGGTTGAGGCCAAGCATGATCAACACCCCCGCAAGATGAATGGCCGCAATGCCTTGCGCGAAAACCGGGCGCAGCAAAGGGCCGGTGAAGGCAAAGAACAGATAGTAAAGCGGCAATAGCACTGCCGGCAGCAGCAAGGCCCGACAGCCCAAAACTGCGGCAAAGGGCAGGAACCACACCGCATACCAGGGAAATTGTGCCGGAGAGAGGTAGAAGGTCGCAGCCGCAATCACCAACACGCCGCGTAAAAGCGCGCTGGCGTCGGCGGGCGCGCGCCAGGCCATGGCAAGGGCAATCGCGCCGCCCGCGAGGCCATGCAGCGGGCGCAGTATCGCGTTGGCGTCTTCGCCCAGGATCGCCTCGGCCCAAGCCATGGGTGCGTTATTGACGGACCAGAAGCGCGCATAGGCATTCAGCCCGGCATCCGGTGCGGCAATCGTCGCGAGCAAAGGCGCCAGAACAAGCAATGTTGTCACACCAAACGCGACCAAGGCGCCAAGCCAGGCGCAGCGCGGCAGCCAGCGCCCGAAAAGCGGCGCCAGCAGCACGGGCCAAAGCTTCACGCCGGCGGCCAAGCCGAGCAAGACACCAACGGCCATACCCTTGCCGCGCAGCGTGAACAGCACCGCCCCCAGAAGAAGCGGCGGCAAAAGCGCATCCACATGCGCGGCATTGGTCAGCACCAGGGGCAGCAGCGGGCAACACCACCAGATGGCGGCACGCATGACGGGAAGCCCCGCTTGGCGCAGCACGGCGGCCATCAACGGCAAGGTGACAAGCTCGGCGCCCAGGATCACCAGCCGAAGGCCCGTGACATCCCAGGGCATGATCCAATGCGCCAGCAGAAAAGCGCCCTGGGCCGTGCCAGGATAGATGGTGCGGAGTTCGGTAAAGGGCAGTTTTTCGAGCAGCGCCGCCCCCGCCGCGCCAAGCTCGGGCGGCAAGCCCGCCGCCGGGGGCGCAGCCCAGGGTGAAATCCCATGCGCGGCCAAAGCCCCGTCCCAAAGATAGCGCAGCGCATCTGTGTCCAGCACCGTCGGCGCAGTGAACCAGGGCAGGCGGATCGCAAGGCCAAAGGCGAAAACCCCAAGCAGCACCAGGGGACGCATCGGCAGCCGTTCAAGCGGGCCAAGCGCGGCAAACCAGGCGGCACCGCCGAGCACGGCCAGCGCGACGAAGATGGATATCAGCAAGGCCGGCGCGGTGGTTTCATTCGCCAGGGCGGGCGCAAGGGTCAGCATGCCCAATTGCGTCAGCGCGATGATCGCCGCTGAGAGGGCCAATGGCGCGACCCTGCGCGGCGCCAATTCACCCCGCATGCGCGTAACCTGAAGCCTGGTTGCAGCGAAAATATTGAATCGCGACCAAAGCCCGGATATCGGAATGGAAATGCCCAAACCCCTGCTGCCACATCGCCGCCTTGTGCTCGGCATGGTGGGTGCCACCATCCTGGGCGGCGCCGGCATGGCCATGGCTTGGCCTTGGCGCCGTGGCCTGCCCGATCCCGCCGATCCGCGCACCACGCTGCAAGCGGTGGAAGAAGCCATTGCGCGGCTTCTGCCGGAACCCGAGATTTCCACGGCAGGCTTGGCGGCGCGTTTGGCTGCCGGGGAGAGGATTGTGCTTTTCGACACGCGTGAGGCTGATGAATACGCGCAAAGCCACCTTCCGGGCGCGTTGCGCGTTGCACCAGATGCATCCGCCAGCGCGATATTGGCCCAATACCGTACGCTGATGGCTGATGCGACCATCGTTGTTTATTGTTCGGTCGGGTGGCGTTCGGGCCTGGTGGTGCAGGCCATTCGGCGCGCAAGCGAGGAAGCCCCCGCTAAGGCGATCTTCAATCTGCGCGGCGGTATCTTCCGCTGGCATGCTGAAGGGCGCCCCTTGGCATTCGGGCCCGGCGCTTCGGGCGTGCATCCGTTCAGCCGGGATTGGGGGCAATTGCTCA
The DNA here is from genome assembly GCA_044235135.1 of Roseomonas sp. Classification (GTDB taxonomy): domain Bacteria; phylum Pseudomonadota; class Alphaproteobacteria; order Acetobacterales; family Acetobacteraceae; genus Neoroseomonas. The sequence goes on from JBIIIE010000289.1 coordinate 3,442, forward strand.
AGCGCCTTGGTTAGCGTGGCGTCATGCGACATCCCAGGTGATGGCGCAGCACGCGCTTGGCGCATGGATCAGGAACCCGCCGGCGCATTGTTCAAGGACCAATCATAGGCATCCTCGGCGATACTGGTGCGACCGGCAAGGCGCTGGCTGAGCGGCGGGGCGGCAAATTGCCTGAAATGCGCGATCACACCTGCCTCATTGCCGCCGAAATCCTCACGAAACCAGGTATAGATGGAAGAAATGCGCAACCGCCCATCCGGCAGCACCGTCACGCCGCGCGGATGATTGACATAGGCGGCGGCGGCGGCGTTCAGCTCGGCTTCCAGGGTTTCGGCCCACCAGATACGCGGCAGCAGGTTGGGGCAACCGATCGAAGCGCAATTGACGGCGTAATGCACGCGCGGATCGCGAAACAAGGGCCGCATGGTGTCATGTTCGATATCGTCAAGCGACATGCGCTTGCCTTCCACGGTCACAAGCCGCGTGCGCCAGGGGCCGATATAGCCCTTCGGGTCAAAAGGCACGCCTGATGAGCGGATATCGCGAATGGACCGTACCGGGTAGCGTTCCAGCACGACCTTGAGCGTCAG
>JBIIIE010000290.1:0-4017 GCA_044235135.1 Roseomonas sp.
CGCGCGCTGACCGCGGAAATCGCCAAGCAACCCGCGATGCTGACCGCCACCTGGTCCTTGCAGCGCGCCGATTATGGCGAACAACCCTATTGGATGCTGACTGCACTCGCCGCCATGCTGGGCTTGATCGGCAAGCCGGGCCAAGGCGTTGCCTTTGGTTATGGCAGCGTGAATGGCATGGGCCAGCCCCGGCGCGAAGTGCCAAGCTTCGCCATGCCGGCCACGCCGAACCCGACCGGGTTTTTCATCCCTGTCGCGCGCATCACGGAAATGCTGGAAAATCCCGGCGGCGATCATCACTTCAATGGCCGCGTGCTGCAATTCCCCGATACGCGCATCATCTGGTGGGCGGGTGGCAATCCCTTCCATCATCATCAGGATTTGAACCGCATGCTGCGCGCCTGGGCGCGGGCCGAGACCATCATTGTGCAGGAACCTTGGTGGACTTCGCTGGCGCGCCACGCCGATATCGTGCTGCCCGCCACCACCACGCTGGAACGCAATGATATCGCGAGCAGCGGGCGGGATCGCTTCCTGCGCGCCATGCATAAAGCGATTGAACCAGTAGGTCAGGCGCGCAATGACCACGATATGCTGGCCGATATCGCAGAAGAATTGGGCTACCGCGAACGCTTTACCGAACAGCGCAATGAAGAAGCCTGGTTGCGCCATTTGTTCGAAGGCTGGCGCCGCCATTGCGCCCGCGCGGGCCAGGAAACGCCGGATTTCGATACCTTTTGGGCAAAGGGTTTTTGGGAAGCCGATGCCCCCGCGCGGGGCGAGGAATATACCCAATTCGCCGATTTCGCCGCCGATCCGGAAAACAATCCGCTCGATACACCTTCAGGCAAGGTGGAACTGTTCAGCGAAACCATCGCAAGCTTCGGTTATGATGACGCGCCGGGCCATCCCGTCTGGATCGCGCCGCGTGAATGGCTGGGGGCGGCGGAAGCCAAGCGCCACAAGCTGCATCTGCTATCCTTCCAACCCGCCACACGGCTGCATGGGCAATTGGATACGGGGCGCATCTCAGCCGCGAATAAAATCGCGGGGCGGGAGCCCATTATGCTCAATCCTGAAGATGCCGCCGAACGCGGCTTGAAGGATGGCGATATTGTGCGCGTGTTCAATGATCGCGGCGCATGCCTTGGTGGCTTGCGGCTTGATCCGGGGCTGATGCGCGGTGTCGCCATGATGGCAACCGGTGCCTGGTATGACCCGCTGGAGCCAGGTGTGCCGGGTAGCATGTGCGTGCATGGCAACCCGAATGTGCTGACGGCGGATGTGGGCACGTCCAAACTCGGCCAAGGCCCATCAGCGCAATCCTGCCTGATCGAGGTTGAGAAATGGACCGCCGCCTTGCCGCCCGTGCGCGTGCATCTACCGCCGGTGATCGAGGAAGCGCCGTGATCCACCGCCGCGCCCTGCTGGCGGGCGCGGCGGCGCTTCCCGCAACGCCAGCGCTGGCGCAAACCGGCCTGACGCTGCGGCTGGATGATGCGCCCGCGCCGGGCCTGAAACGCGATTTACTCATTCAATGGGGTGATCGCGTCGCCTTTGACGCGCCCGCCTTCGCGCCAAGATCTCCTGATCTGGCCGCGGCCGAGGCACAATTCGGCTGGGATACACGCGTGGTGGCAGCACTTGCTTCTCCGCGTGGCGAGGATGGCATTCCGCGTGCCGTGCTGGCGGTGGGCCACCCAACGCTTGATCCCGCCATGGCCTTCCCCGATGGGCGGGATCGGCCCGAAATTGCCGGCGCCATGCAAGGGGCGAGCCTGATCAATATCCAGCGCCGCGGCGGCGTGTGGATGGTGGCGGATGGCGGCTTTCAGATGCGTCGGCTCCATGCGCGCACACTCTGCCGCATGAGTGGTGCGGGCGGGCCGGCGCGGGGTGTCTTTGGTGTAACCGGTGGCTGCGCCACACCCTGGGGCAGCCTGCTGCTGAGCGAGGGCGAAGACGCTGCCTGGGCGCGGCGCCTGCCCGGCGTGAATGCTTCTGAGGTCGGCCATGTGGTGGAACTCGATCCCCTTGAGCCGCAATCCATGCCGGTAAAGCGCAGCGCGCTTGGCAGGCTTGGCGCGCGAGATGTCGCGGCAGCGCAAGCCGCCGATGGCCGCGCCGTGGTGTTCATGGCCGATGGGCGCGAAGGCGGTTTGCTCTGGCGCTTTGTCTCAGATGGGCCGGCGCAGGAACCCAATGCCTTGGACCAAGGCACGCTTTATGCCGCACGGTTTGAAGGCGGAGCGCTCCGCTGGATTGCGCTGCCCGGCGATGCGGAACCCTATGGCGCGGCGGCGGCGCGCGGCGCCACCAGCCTTGGCCGCCCCATGGCGCTGGCGCTGGACCCGAATGGCGCGCGGCTTTGGCTGGCGCTGCGCGAGATTCCCCGCAACCCCGCTGGCGCGGTGGTGGAAATCCTGTTTGCCGCGCGCAATCCCGCCGGCGATACCGCAATTGCGGAAATCCTGATCGAAGGCCGCCAGCCAACGCGCCCGCGCCAAGGGCGGGAAGCCGCGCCCATCCCCGCCTGGCCGGCCTCACCGGCCAGCCTTGCCCATGATGGGGCGGGGAATTTGTTGTTGGGCACGGCGCAGCCACAACGCGATAGCGCCTTGCCCGATGCGCTTTACGTGCTGCCATTGGAAGGTGCCGCGCGCGGTGAGCCACGCCTTGCCTATGTCACGCCGATTGGCGCTGCCTTGGGCGGTGTGGCGGCGGTGCCGGGCGCCGCGACTTGGATCGCAGGCGTGGCACATCCCGGCGCCGGCATGGGCGCACAATTCGCAACACCGCGCAGCCGCTGGCCGCATTTCCGCGATAGCGAACCCCCGCGCGGCGGCGTGGTGGCCCTAAGCCGTGCAAACTAAAGCTTAGTTTCGCCAAAGCTTCACAATTCACCGCTTTTTGCCGCCGTGCCGCCCACCTAAGTCGATGCCCAGCACAACCCCAGCCGGAACGGGAGCCCAACATGGCGCAGATCACCCCCCAAGCGAATAATTTCGAAGCCTTCGACGAAATTGAAAACATCGGCAGCAATCCCGATCCCAAAACCCCAATCGCCGAGATCATTGAAGCCCGCTATGGCAGGCGCGGCCTGTTGAGCTCCGCCGCCGCGCTCACCGCGCTTGCGGCGGGTCTCCCCTCTGAGGCGAAGGCGCAAACTGCGGTGCCCGCTACCGGCGGTCCTTCCAGCCTGACCTTCAGCGAACCGCCGCGCGCCCTGGCGCAGCGCGATTCAGTGGCGGATGGGTATGAAGTGCAAACCATCATCCGCTGGGGTGATCCTGTGCTGCCGGGCGCGCCCGCCTTCGAAGCGGGTCGCACCACGCCCGCCGCGCAGGCTGCGCAATTCGGCTACAACAACGACTACCTCGATTTCTTCCCACTCCCGCAGGGCAGCCAGGGCAGCGATCACGGGCTTTTGGTGGTCAATCATGAATACACCATTCCCGGGCTGATGTGGGGCGGGCTTGGCAGCGGCAGCGCTTCCCGCCAGCGCGTCACTGCCGAACAGGCGGAAGCCGAAATCATGGCGCATGGGCTTTCCGTGGTCGAAATCCGCAAGGAAAATGGCCGCTGGGGCTATGTGAAGGATAGCCGCTTCAATCGCCGCATCACCGCCGCGACGCCGGTGCAGATTTCCGGCCCCGCCGCTGGGCATGACCTGCTGAAGACCAAGGCCGATCCCACCGGGCGGCAGGTGCTCGGCACTCTCAACAATTGCGCCGGCGGCAATACGCCCTGGGGCACGGTGCTGACCGCTGAGGAAAACTTCAACCTCTATTTCGGCGGCGATGTCGCAAAGACCCCTCATGCCGAAAGCTTCCGCCGCTATGGCATCCGCAATGAGGCTTCCTATTCCTGGCCACGGCATATTGATCGTTTCAATGTGGAAAAGGAACCGAATGAGGCCTTCCGCTTCGGCTGGATTGTTGAATTCGATCCGCATGATCCGCAAAGCGTGCCGGTGAAGCGCACCGCGCTTGGCCGCTTCAAGCATGAAGGCTGCCA
>JBIIIE010000291.1:0-4012 GCA_044235135.1 Roseomonas sp.
CCCAGCACGCCCAGGATCAGCGGCAGACGAAAGGCAGGGTCGCCAAGCTGGCGAAAGGCGAGGAAAAGCGCTTGCGGCATGGTGGACGCCACCCTCGCCCAAGGCTAATCCCGCCGCAACCTTTTCTCGGAGCCTCGCCCATGACCCCCCCCAGCCTTGATATTCTTGGCATCGGCAATGCCATTGTGGATGTGCTGGCGCGTGCCGAGGATACGTTCCTGGAAGAACATGGCATGGCCAAGGGCGGCATGGCGCTGATCGGCACCGACCAGGCGGAGGCGATTTACGCTGCCATGGGCCCAGGCATTGAAAGCAGCGGCGGGTCCGCCGCCAATACCTGCGCCGTGGCAGCCGGGCTTGGTGCGAAGGTCGGCTATCTTGGCAAGGTTGCCGATGATGGCCTCGGCCAAGTGTTCCGCCACGACATCACTGCCGCCGGGGTGCATTTCCCGACCCCGCCCTTGGCCGGCGGCGCGCCCACCGCGCGTTGCCTGATCCTGGTCAGCCCCGATGGCCAGCGCACCATGAACACCTTTCTTGGCGCCTGCGTGACCTTTGGTGAGGCCGATCTGGACCCTACCGCCATTGCCAGCGCGCGGATTGTCTATCTGGAAGGCTATTTGTTCGACCCGCCCGCCGCCCAGGCCGCCTTCCGCGCCGCGGCGCGCATAGCCCATCAGGCCGGGCGGCAAGTGGCGATCACGCTATCCGATCCCTTCTGCGTGGGCCGCCACCGCGCTGCCTTCCGCGCCTTCATCCGCGACGAAGCCGATATCGTCTTCGCCAATGAGGCCGAGATTTGCGCCCTTTATGAGACCGAGGATTTCGACGCAGCCGCCGAGGCTGTGCGCGCCGAAGTGGCCATCGCCGCCTTGACCCGCAGCGAAAAGGGCAGCCGCATCATCGCGGGCAGCGAGACCCATGAAATCCGCGCCGAACCGACCAAGCTGGTGGACAGCACCGGCGCCGGCGATGCCTATGCCGCCGGCTTCATGGCGGCGCTGACCCGTGGCCTTGGCCTGGCGGAATGTGGCCGCTGGGGCAGCATTGCCGCGGCTGAGGTGATTTCCCATTTCGGCGCCCGCCCCCAGGCCGATCTGGCGGCGCTGGTCGGCGCCAAATCGGGTGGGGTGGCGGCTGCTTTGGGCTAGGCCCCCTGCTGTCACACGCTTTTCTCTGGCTTTTTCCGGCGCGACCCCCTATCTGCCCGCCATAACGAAACGCCTGGATGGAAACCACCGCCCGCCCCCAAGCCCTGGGAGCCGGGTTGGTGGCGTTTTTGCCAGGCTCTACCCAGGTGTCTCATGGAAATTCGTAACGTCGCCATCATTGCTCACGTTGACCACGGCAAGACCACTTTGGTGGACAAGCTGCTGAGTCAGGCCGGTGCCTTCCGCGCCAATCAGCAGGTCGCCGAACGCGCGCTTGACCGAAATGATCTGGAACGCGAACGCGGCATCACCATCCTTGCCAAATCCACTGCCGTGCAGTGGAAGGGTGTCAAGATCAATATCGTGGACACGCCTGGCCACGCCGATTTCGGCGGCGAGGTTGAACGCATCCTGTCCATGGTGGATGGCGCCATTGTATTGTGCGACGCCGCCGAAGGCCCGCTGCCGCAGACGAAATTCGTGCTGACCAAGGCCTTGGCGCGCGGGCTGAAGCCCATTGTGGTGATCAACAAGGTTGACCGCCAGGATGCCCGCCCGGATGAGGTGCATAACGAGGTTTTCGATCTTTTCGCCGCCCTTGGCGCGAGCGATGAGCAATTGGACTTCCACACGCTTTTCGCTTCCGGCCGTCAGGGCTGGGCGGATTTGGAACTGAATGGCGCGCGCAAGGATTTGTCGCCGTTGTTTGACCTTATCCTGTCCCATGTGCCGGCACCGAAGGTGGATTTGGAAAAGCCCTTCGCGATGAATGCGACCATTCTGGAAAGCGACAATTTCCTGGGCCGCATCCTGACCGGGCGCGTGGAACAAGGTGTGGCGCGTATCAATATGCCGGTGCGCGTGCTGCGCCAGGATGGCACCGTTGTCGAAACCGGGCGGCTCACCAAGCTGATGACCTTTTCGGGGCTTGAGCGTGTGCCGGTGGATGAGGTGCAGGCGGGCGATATCATCGCCATTGCCGGGCTTTCGGATGCGACGATTCCGGACACCATCGCTTCCCCGGAAGTGACAGAACCCCTGCCCGCTTTGCCGGTGGACCCGCCGACACTCGCCATGACCTTCCGCATCAATGATGGGCCCTTGGGCGGGCGTGAGGGCAAGAAGGTTACGTCGCGCCAGATTCGCGATCGGCTCTTCAAGGAAACCGAAGGCAATGTCGCGATCAAGGTGAAGGTGAGCGAAGAAGTTGACGCCTTTGAAGTCGCGGGGCGCGGTGAATTGCAGTTGGGCGTGCTGATTGAGACCATGCGGCGTGAGGGTTTTGAACTCACCATCGGGCGCCCGCGCGTGCTGACGCAGGACAATCCCGAAACCGGCGAACGCGAAGAACCCTTCGAAGAAGCTTTGATTGACGTGGATGAAAGCTATTCCGGCGTGGTGGTGGAGAAGATGTCGCTCCGCAAGGGCCAGATGCAGGATATGCGGCCATCTGGCGGCGGCAAGGTGCGATTGACCTTCCACATCCCGTCGCGTGGGTTGATTGGCTATCACGGCGAATTCCTGACCGATACGCGCGGCACGGGCATGATGAACCGGCTGTTCCTGGGCTATCGCCCCTGGGCGGGGCCGATTGAAGGCCGGCGCAATGGGTCGCTGATTTCCAATTCGGATGGTGAGGCCATTCAATACGCGCTGTTCTATTTGCAGGAACGCGGCACGCTGTTCGTGGACCCCGGTGTGAAGGTTTATGTCGGCATGATCCTGGGCGAGCATTCGCGCGACAATGATCTGGAAGTGAACCCGATCAAGGAAAAGAAGCTGACGAACATCCGCGCCGCCGGCAAGGATGAGGCGCTGCTGCTGATCCCGCCGCGCAAGATGAGCCTGGAACAGGCGATTGCCTACATCGAAGATGATGAACTGGTCGAAGTGACGCCAAGCGCCATTCGGCTGCGCAAGCGCCACCTTGATCCGCATGAGCGCAAGCGCCATGCGCGCCGGGCGGAGAGTGAGGCGGCGTAAGGCGCGGCTTCCGCCAAAAGAACAGGGCGCCGCCGGTTCATGAGCGAACCGGCGGCGCCCTATTTGTTTTTTGAGGGGTGTGGCGCCCTACCTCGGCGCCCCTTCCCCAATCCGGTGCAGCAAGCGCCCGCCATCAGCGAGCCCAATCACGACCAGAATTTCATCCGGGCGTGGGCCATCGCCCAGGCTCACGGTAATCGCGTCAAAATGCCCGCGCGACCAGACATCATCCTTATGCCCCAGCGGCAAATCGAGCGCGCTGCCCGGCCCGCCCATTTTGGCCGAGGATGGGATGATGGCCGCCCCGCCGCCAATCGCCTCCCGCAAGGGCCGGCCAAGGGCGGGGTGCAGAATGGCCGCGCCATGTTCCAATTCCCCCGCCGCGCCCACAATGGCGCCCTTGCCATAGGAAACCGCCGGCCCGCCGCCCAAAAGCTTCAGCAATTCCGGCGCGACGCGGGCCGAAAGCGCGGGGCCGAACTCCACCAGCGGTGACAAATCTTCCTCGTAGCGCCCGGCGAAGGGATTGCCGATCAGGATCAGCGCGACCGCGCGGATGATGGGGCGTGGCGCGGGGCGCCCGGCCTCGGCGAAGCTTTCCTCTCGCAGGTAAACAAGTTTGCGGATATCGGGCATGGCGGCTCTCCCCTGAACGGCTTCCAGCGCCAAGCCTTGCAGTTTTACGGCACTTCAGGAAGCCGGGTGCCCCCTCTGGCAGAAACCGCCGTCGCGTTGCATCCTACCACCATCAGGGCTTGTCTGGTTCGCCTCCGCTCACCAGAACCGCCCTGGATTTGTGTTTGCTCGCATTTTCCGAGTCGCCAAGTGAGTCCACTTGGCTTGAAAATGCTCAGGTCAAGGGAATACCGCCATGGTCC
>JBIIIE010000035.1:0-13992 GCA_044235135.1 Roseomonas sp.
CAACCCCAAATGAAAGACAGGCAAACGCATGTCCGGAACCATTGAACAAGCCTTCGTCAAGCAATTCGAAGCCGAAGTCGCTGAAGCCTATCAGCGCCAGGGCAGCAAGCTGCGCCCCACCGTGCGGAGCAAGACCGGTGTAAAGGGCGCATCCACCATCTTCCCGCGCGTTGGCAAGGGTACTGCTGCGGCCAAGGCACGCAACGGCGCCGTGCCGGTGATGAACCTTACCTACAGCAATGCGGAATGCTTCCTGCAGGATTATTACGCCGGCGAATGGATTGACAAGCTGGATGAGATCAAGACCAATATCGACGAACGCGGCGTCATCGCCAATGCGGGTGCCTATGCGCTTGGCCGCAAGACCGATGAGCTGATTATCGCAGCCCTTGATACCGCGACGCAGGAAGCCCTTGGCACGGGTGTGGGCCTTGCCGATACGGATGGCCTGACCAAGCAGAAAGTGCTGATGGCGTTCGAAATGCTGGGCGCGGCTGATGTGCCGGATGATGGCCAACGTTTCGCCGTTGTTGGTTGGAAGCAATGGTCCGAATTGCTGCAAATCCAGGAATTCGCCAGCACCGAATATGTTGGTGATGACGCTCTGCCCTGGAAGGGTACGCAGGCGAAGCGCTGGCTTGGCGCGCTTTGGATGCCGCATTCCGGCCTGACCAAAACCGGCACGCTGCGCTATTGCTATTTCTACCACAAGACCGCGATTGGTCATGCGGTGGCCAGCGAAGTGATGACCGACATCACCTGGCATGGCGATCGCGCCGCGCATTTCGTGAACAACATGATGTCCCAGGGCGCGGTCATGATTGACCCGACCGGAATCGTTCGGATGCGCGCCAAGGAATAGGCGCAAGCCCTGGCGCGGGTGGATCTTCCGCCCGCGCCCCCTTCCCCCAACATCGGAGAGCATCCCATGGCGCTGACCGCCATCACGCTTTGCGCAAGCGCATTGATCAAGATTGGCGCGCAACCCATCGCCTCGTTCGAGGATGGCACCGCCGAAGGGGAAGTCGCGAAAAGCCTTTATCCTGGCGTGCGCGATGCCCTGCTTGCGTCACACCCCTGGTCCTTCGCGACCACGCAAGCCGCCCTGCCACGCCTTGCACAAAGCCCAAGCGCGGAATTTCGCTACGCCTTCCAATTGCCGCCCGATTTCCTGCGCGCCATTTCCGCCGGCACGGCGGGGCGTGCCACGGGCCTGCTCTATCGCATCCAGGGCAGCAAGCTGCTGACAGATGTGGAAAGCGTGGCACTCACGCATATCTTCCGCCCGGATGAGGGCAGCTTTCCGCCCTTCTTCGCCTCGGCATTATTGGCGCGCCTGGCTGCAGAGTTCTGCCTGCCGCTCACGGAAAATACCTCGCGCGCAGATCTGCTCTCACGCCTGGCCGAGGCGGAATTGCGCAGCGCGCGCCGCGCCGATAGCCAGCAGGCCAGCGCTACCGCGCTTGGATCATTCCCGCTGATTTCAGTCAGGGGCTGAGCCATGCCCGCCATCAAACGCACCAAGACAAGTTTCACCGCCGGCGAATTGGCGCCTGAATTGCTGGGCCGCGCCGATCTGCGCGCCTATGAAAATGGTGCAAGGCGCCTGCGCAATGTCGTGATCCAACCAACCGGCGGTGTCACGCGCCGGCCGGGGCTGCGCCATGTTGCGATGCTGCCTGGGCAAGCACGCCTATTGCCTTTCGAATTCAATACCGAACAGACCTATCTGATGGTGCTGACGGACGGGAAGCTTGCCATCTACGCCGCCGATCTGAAAATAGCGGAACTGCCGGCGCCATGGACCGAAACCATGCTGCCGCAAATCGGCTTCACGCAAAACGCCGATACGCTTTTGCTGACGCATCCCGATATGCGCCCGCAAAAGGTCCAGCGCAGCAATTCGGGCTGGTCCATCACACCATGGTCCTTCACGCAGGATGCCTTTTTCCGCTTTGCAGCGCCCGAAATCACGCTGACGCCAAGCGCGCTCAATGGCACCATCACCATCTGGGCAAGCGCACCGGTTTTCGCGGTGGAACATATCGGTGTGCGGCTTCGCATCGGCGGCAAGCGGGTGGTGGTCGCCGCGGTAAACTCACCAAGCACCATTGTGGCGAATGTCGAACAGACCCTGCTGAATACCGCGGCCACCAAGGATTGGGATGAAGCGGTCTTCAGTACCGCGCGCGGCTGGCCCATCACCTGCTGCTTTCATCAGGATAGGTTGGTCATTGGCGGGTCACGCGATTTGCCCAATCGGCTATGGCTTTCGCGCACGGGCGATCTGTTCAATTTCGATCCCGGCACGGGCCTGGATGATGAGGCGATTGCCTTCAGCCTGCTTTCCGATCAGGTGAATGCCATTCGTGGCGTTTTCTCTGGCCAGCATTTGCAGCTTTTCACCTCTGGCGCCGAATGGATGGTGACAGGTGACCCGCTGACGCCCGCCAATATTCAGATCAACCGCCAAACCCGCGTCGGTTCGCCCGTTGATCGCCTGGTGCCGCCGATTGATGTGGATGGATCAACCATTTTCGTCTCACGTGGCGGGCAGGGTGTTTATGAATTTGCCTATACCCAGGTGCAGCAGGCCTATCAGGCCAATGACCTCGCTATCCTGGGTCGTCACTTGATCAAGTCACCACGCGCCATGGCTTATGACCAAGCAAGACGACTTTTGCATCTTGTGACGGAAGATGGCGCGCTTGCCACACTCACGCTTTATCGCGCCGAACAGGTCACAGCCTGGACGCGGCAGGAAACCAGCGGCAGCTTCCAGGCAATCACGGAGGTGGAAGGCACGCTCTGGTGCGTGATTGAACGCGCTGGCGGGATTTCACTTGAACGTTTCGAGGATGGCTTGATGCAGGATGCGGCACTGACCGGCGTCTCCATCACACCCAAATCCACCTGGACCGGTCTTTCGCATCTGAATGGCAGGCAAGTCACCATCCTCGCGAATGGTGCGGTGCGTCCCAACGGGATTGTATCGGGTGGCGCTGTGACCCTGGCTGCGCCCGCAACGCAGGTTGCGATTGGCCTTGCCTTCACGCATGAAATCGAACCCCTGCCCGCCGATCTCATTACCCCGGCAGGGAGCGCCACTGGCCCATCACGCCTGGTCGCGGTCACTTTCCGTTTGCTGGAAACGCCGGCGATGGATGTGGATCTCGGCAAGGGGCCGAAAGCCTTGGCGCTGCGCCGCTTCAATATTGATCATTTCGATGCGCCACCAATGCCCTTCACGGGTGATGCCACGCTGCGTGGGATGGGCTGGCGGCGGGATCGCATCGCCCCGCTTTGGCGCATCACCGGCGCGGCGCCGCTGCCGCTGACGCTGCTTTCCGTCACAACCGAAATCAGGATGAATGACTGATGGCTCAGATCGCAACTGTCGCCACCCTGGCTCTGGCGGGTGCCTCAGCCTATAATCAATATCAAAATCAGCGCCAACGTAAGGCTGAAACCCGCGTCCAGCAGGAAGCGGCGCAACAGCAGCAGGTGGCCCAACAACAGGTCATGGCGACACAAACCGCCGCGCAACAACGCGCCCGCCAGGAAGTCATGGCACGCACCATCGCCGCAACACGGGCGCGCATGGCGGCAAGCGGTGTCTCACCCGATGAGGGTTCTGCGGCGGCGCTGACCGCCGGCATGGCTGCCGATTCCGCGCAGGACCAGGCGGAGAGCAGCGATCTTCTGCGCCAACGCCTCGCCGCCGGGCGGCCCTCATTGCTCAGCTCCAATGGCGATTTCCAGGGTTTTGTGCGTGCCACGCAATCCTTCGGCGCCATTGCACGCAATCTGCTCGACTGATCCCGGCCACCCCATCCGCAAGGAACAGCAATGTCCGAACACATCACCATCGGCGATGTGTCGCCACGCGCGCTTTACATCGCCAATGGCACGCAGCGCGTCTTCACTTTCGCTTTTCCCATCTTCAATGATCGCGATCTGGATATCCGCATTGATGGTCTGACCCAGGCGACAGGCTTTGCCATCACCGGCGCCGGTGAATCCGCCGGCGGCATCGTCACCTTCGTCGAAGCGCCGCCCAATGGCGCGCGCATCATGCTCCGCCGCCGTGTGACACTCGCGCGCATGACGGATTTTCAGGAAAACAGCCTGCTTCGCGCCAGCGCGCTCAATGATGAGCTCGATTTCCAAATGGCTGCGCTGCAACAGGTGGCGAGTGACCTGAGCCAAGCCATCCGCACCGATCCCGCCGATGATGGCAATATGCTGCTGCCCTTGCGCGCCGCGCGCGGCAATCGGCTGCTTGGTTTTGACTCACTCGGCGATATAGCGATTTTTGATCGCGATGGGCCGGAAATTACGCTCCCCTATCCGGGTGCCATTCCGCGCTCCGTCGAAGACAAGCTGAATGAACGGCTTTCCGTGCGTGATTTCGGTGCGCTCGGTGATGGCGTCGCCGATGATGGTCCCGCGCTGCAGGCCGCGATGAATGCCGCTGTGGTTTCTGGCCGCTTTCTTGAAATTGGTGAGGGTACCTATCGCACCGGGCAACCCTTGCTATTGGGTGGCGGTGCTGCGGGCCTGATCATGCGCGGCAGCCTGCTCTATGCTGGTCCCTCTGGTCAGACAGCGCTGACCATTGGTGATGGCGGCACAACGCGCAACGCCACCAAGCTTTACATGGGCATTCGCCTCATTCGCGCCAGCATTTCGGATTGGGAGAATGAGGCCGATATCGGCCTTGTCCTGCGCAATTTCGATTCATGTCAGGTCGAAATCCGCCAGGTGGAAGGCTTCACCATCGGCATCCGCACACTGGGTGAAGAACGTGGTTTTGAAGATACCACGCTGACCCTTGGGCGCATTGTCAACAACCGCATTGGGCTTGATGTGCATACCGCAAGCGCTGCCGGCTGGAATACTTCCGTGCGCTATTATGGCGGGCATTTTGCCATCGCTTCCAGCCTGCATACCACCAAGGATCGCTTCGGTGTGCGGTTTTCCGCCGCACCTGGTGCTTATGTCGCGCATAATCGCCATATCTTTGACGCTCCTGGCTTCGAATTGCAGGCGAAGGGTCGCCCGATCAGCGGCATTCCGTTTCTGTGTGAAGTGAATAGCCGCGCAATCTGGGCGCGTGCCATGCGCATGGAAGGCTGCAGCCCTTATGTCGCACGCCATACCGCCGGCGCGCAGGATCATCTTTATGAAGTGGCTTGGGCCAGCCAGGCCTATCTTGTGGATGTGGATTATACGCCAAGCGCCACGCGCATCGGTGCCACGGTGCGGCGCTTTCACCAGGCCGCCGCCTTTCGTGATGCCTCGCGTGAGGTTGCTTCCGTGTCCAATCTCCGCGCCGCGCGCTTCCGCTGGTCGGTCGCCGAATGGGGTTTTGAAAAACTCGCCTGCCTTTCGAGCAATGTTTCCTTCTCACCCACGCGGCTTGAGGATTTCGCTTTTCCAGGCCTTGATGATTTTGTTTTCTCCGATCGTGGCGTGCTGCTCACCGGTGGGCGCGGGCTTGGCTTTGTGGTGGATAGCCGCAATTGCCGAGAATTTGCCCTGGCCGCCGATGCCGATGGCGCAAGGCTTGTTGTCATGTGCTTCGATCAGGATCGTTATCTGATAAGCGAAGGTGCAACCCCGGTAGTGCGCGCTTCGGGTCAATCTCTCATGTGGAACGCCACAGGCCGCTGGTGGCAAAGCTCCGCCGATATGGATGATGAAACCTTTACCCGGCCGCAGGTGATCCGCCTGGCCGATCAGGTGGCCTATGCGATTATTGGCGTGGCGCGCATCGCTCGGGATTATGAAGTGCGCGCACTGCGCCTTTCCTGCGACCCGCTTTTCGCACCGCCCTTGCTCTATGGCTTGCCTGATCTGCCGCATGGCGCGCGCGAATTGGCCGCCGAATTAACGTGGGATCCGGGCTCCATCGCACCGGGCGCTTCAGCGCAGATCAATGTGCCGCTGCAAGGCGCTCGCCCAGGTGATTTCGCAACGGCCGCCTTCAGCCTTGCCACCTCCGGCATTGTCATGCTGGCGCAAGTGGGGGCCACCAATATCGTGACGGTCACCGCCTGGAACCGCAGCAATATCACGATCAACCTTGCAGCCGGCATCATCCGCGCGCGGGTCACCAAGGCATGAGGCGCCGGAAGAACAGCATTGATCTCGGGCTTGATCTGCGCGATGCGATCAAGCGCGTGAGTGCCAGCTATGAGGCTGTGCTGAGCCTCGACCCTCTCTCAGAAGATGAGGCGCTGATGCGCGCCCATCGCAACCATATCCAACTTTGCCGTGCAGCACTCGGCCATTTGGAAGCGCTGCTGCGCCTGGCGCGCGCCACGCATCAGGCCGATCAGCGTGAAGTAACCGAAGCCGAACGCCTGCTGGCCGAGGCCCGCGAAGCCTTGGCCGCCGCACCCTTACCCGATGATTTCCCGCATGAGGAATGATCCGGATTTCATCGAATTCCTCTGGCTTTGGAATCAGCGCAGCGCGCAGGAAACCCCCGCCATTCATCGGCGCATTGCGCGCTGGTTGATGGCGCGGCGCGACGCCGGAGATCGGCGCCTGCTGCTGATGGCGTTTCGTGGCTGCGGCAAGTCAACCCTGATCGGGCTTTGGTGCGCCTGGCTTTTGCTGCGCAATCCCTCCACGCGCATTCTGGTCGTGGCGGCCGATGCACCGCTTGCCACACGCATGGTCGCTACCGTCCGGCGCATTCTGGAAACCCATCCGCTTTGCGCCGAATTGCTGCCCGATGTGCCGGAAAACTGGGCCGCCGACCGTTTCACCGTAGCGCGCCCCGGAGCGCTGCGCGATCCTTCCATGCTGGCGCAGGGCATAACGGGCAATATCACCGGCGCCCGCGCTGATGTCATCATTTGCGATGATGTTGAGGTTGCCGGCAATTGCGATACACCCGGCAAGCGTGAAGCGCTGCGCGAGCGTCTGGCGGAATTGGAATTCATCCTCACACCCGGCGGCACTATTCTTTTTGTCGGCACACCGCATTGTGAGGAAAGCCTCTACCGCGATCCGAAGCATGAAGATGCCTTCCTGCGATCCTACCGGCGCCTCACGCTGCCCATCATGAATGCGGCGGGTGCGAGCGCCTGGCCGGAACGCTTCCCGAAGGAAGCGATTGCAATGCTCCGCCAACGTGTCGGCGCGCTGCATTTCGAACGGCAAATGATGCTGAAGGCGCTGCCGGCGGAAGCTGCGCGGCTCGATCCCGCGGCCCTTATTCGTTATTCCGACGAACCGGAATATCACGAAGCCAATGGCCGTGCGGAGCTCAGCCTGCTCGGGCGGCGCCTGGTTTCCGGTGGCGGCTATTGGGACCCTGCCTATGGCCGGCCTGGCCGCGGTGATTCCTCCGTATTGGCTGCGTGTTATGCGGATCAGGAAGGCAATCACTTCCTGCATCGGCTGCGCTATCTGACGCATGACCCGGATGCGGCGGAAGACCCCGCCACACAGCAATGCCGGCAGGTCGCCGATATTGCGCGGGATTTGCTGCTGCCGGTCATTCGTGTGGAAACCAATGGCATTGGGCGCTTTCTGCCTGCGCTGTTGCGCCGGGAATTGGCCAAGGCGGGGGCCGCCTGCACTGTGGTGGAACAGAACAACCACCGCGCCAAGGCGGATCGTATTCTTGGTGCCTTGGAACCCGCGCTCGCCGCACGGCGCTTGCACGCGCATGAAAGCGTCTTCCGCACCCGTTTCCCGTCCGAAATGGCGGAATGGGCACCGGGTGTCACGGGCGCGCGGGATGATGCGCTGGATGCGCTGGCGGGATGCCTACTCGCGGAACCGGTGCGGCTCGCGCGTGCCGGCCCGCCACCGCGCGCGGCCTATTGGCGCGGCAGTTAAGCTTTCGCTGTTTTCAGGATTTCCGAGGCATGCCGCGCACGGCCCGCATCGGTGATTTCAAACCGTCCATCGGGGCGCTGGCGGGCCAATGCCATGCCGGTCAGGCGCAGCAGGCAGGGGCCATCCTTCAGCCCTTCGGGCCGCCCATGCGGGCCCACCAGCGTCAGCCGATGCAGCGCTGAACGGCAGCAGGTTTCCAGATATGGCTCATTCCACATGGGCCCGGCTTTCCTTTCCGGCGTCACGCCGCCCCTGTTCTGGGGCGGCTGCGCCTGTTCTTCAAGCTTTCAGCACAAGGCCAAGCAGCATGTCCATGCAGATTGACCCCCAATGGTGGTTCACCGCCATCGAAGCGCCGGTGGTCGCCGCGCTTTTTTGGATGATCCACGGCCTCCGGCGTGAATTGCACGCGCGCATCGAACGCGGCGATGAACGGGATTCGGATGCGCTGACGCGCACGCGCGAAGATTTGGCGCAATTCAAGCTGGAAGTGGCGCGCACCTATGTGCCGCTTTCGCTCATTCGCGATCTGGACCGAAGAATCTCGGACCATTTGGTGCGGATCGAGGAAAAACTGGAAGACGTCTCACGCACCGGCATTGCCGCGGCCCAGGCCGTGCGCCGGATGGAGGAACGCGAATGACCAAGCTACCCCCGCCACGCGCGATTGATATCGAAATCCTGGCCATGACGCTTTGGGCCGAAGCTGCCGAAAAACCCGTGCGCGCCATTGAAGCCCTGGCTGCCATGGTGATGAACCGCCTGAAAGCCGGGCGTGATCCCAATGCGCGCCATATCGCGGCGATTTGTCGCGCGCCCTTCCTGTTTTCCTGCTGGAACAGAAGGGACCCGCGCCATGCCGCGCTCCGCGCCATCCCACCCGGCGATGCCGCCTTCGCGATCTGTCGGCGCATTGCGCAACGCGCGGCTTCCGGCCTGCTGCCGGATGCCACCAGCGGCGCAACACTTTGGCATGATGCCGCGCATCTGCCCGCCTGGGCAGTGGGACAGGCGAGCATCACGGAAATCGGTGGGCTCTGCTTCTATCGTGCTGAGGAGATCACCGCGCCGCCACCACGCGCCGCGCGCCCGGTGCTGGTTTTGGCAGAGGCCAGCTAGAAACTATCCAACGCGCACCAGCTCTCTCTGTGTCGGAACCGATGCGTCGTCATTCAACCGATGCCAGGCGCCGCTCATCAGAATTTCACTCGGCCGGAAGCGCGCCTTATAGGCCATTTTGCGGCTTTCCGGCACCCAATAACCCAAATAGACATAAGGCAGGCCAAGCGAACGGGCGCGGCCAATCAGCCACAACACGGCGAAGGTGCCGAGTGATCGCTTGTCCTGATCCGTATCGAAAAAGGAATAAACTGCGGAAAGGCCATCCGCCAGCCAATCCGTGAGGCACGCGCCCAAAAGCCGATCCTGCGCATCGCGGAATTCCAGAAGGCCGGTGCTGATCGGCGTATCCTCGATCATGGCGCGATAATCATAATAGCCCATGGCCGCCATATCGCCATCGGCATGGCGCGTTTTCTGATAGCGCTGGAACAGCGTGAATTGTTCCGCCGTGGCGCGGGCCGGCATTTCGGAAACGGTCAAATCCGCATTGGCGCGCAGGATGCGGCGCTGGGTGCGGTCTGGCGCGAAATCCTCGCTCACCACGCGGATCGGCACGCAGGCCTGGCAGCCGGGGCAAACCGGCGCATAGGCGATATTGTGGCTGCGGCGAAAGCCAGCGCGCGATAGGCGTTCATGCAAGGCTTCCGCTTCGGTGCCGGATAATTCGGTCACGATCTTGCGTTCTGTCCGGCCCGGCAAATAGGGGCAGGGCAGCGGCGCGGTCGTATAGAAAAATTGCGGTCGGCGAGGCGGGCGATGCAGCATGCAGATGTATTTTCGCCTCAGATCGCCTTGGAATCAACCACCTTGATGCAGGGGCTTCACGGCGCCGGCTTCAGGCGGATGCGCCCGGTCACGTCCCGCGCTGCCGCCAGCGGCAAAAGCGCGCCATCGCGCCACAGCGGCAGCATATCGCCCCAATGCCGGCTGAAGGGGTGGCCGGATTGGCCGGTCGCGATCACGGCATAGGCGCCATCGGGTGCGGCCAAATCCATCACGCCACGAAACCCGGCGCCATGCACCGCGGCAAAACTGCCGCCGCGAAAGGCCGCGCGTGCCACGGTTTCCCCATCGCCACCCGGTGCGGCAGCAAGCCCCAACCAATCCCGCACATAGGGGATGAAGCGCAGCATGGCGTGATCAAAGCGCGCGACATGCGCCGACCCCCAGCGCCATTGCCGCGGATCGGCGCCATGTTGCGCGGCCAAAGCCGCCACGGCCTCCGTCAGCGTCGCTGCCAGCAGTGGCGTGCAGCCATCATCCCCGCACCAGCGCGCCGCCGCATCGCTGCCGTGCAGCAGCGGGCGCAGAAATTCCGGAGATGGCGCAAAACCATCGGCCGGGATGGCCGCGCGCTTCAGCAACGCCTGACCAAAGCCGCGCATGGTCGCGTGGAAGATCAAAGGTTCTGGCCGCGCCGCTGCCATTTCCCCATCCCAGGCTTGCAACAAGTCCAGCGCCACGCCCGCAGCGCCTGCCATGGGTGGCAGGGCGCGAAACGCGGTCAAAGCCTCGGCGGCGAAAAGACTGGTGCGGTCCATCTGCAGACCAGCGAAATCCGCGGGTGAGTGCTGTGCCTGCGCGGCCAGCGCCGCACCAATGCGCCGAAAGCGCCAATCGCCATACCAATCGCGGCTCAGAAACACAGGATCACCGGGCGGGGTGACGCGATTATTCGCATTCACAATCACCCCGCTTGGCGGGTTTTCGATATGCGGCTTGGCGCCAAACGGCAGAAACCCATCCCAACCGGCCGCGCCATCCCAAGCCGGGCGCGGCAGCGCGCCATCACCTGAACGCCGCTGCGGTACACGCCCGACAATGAACATGGCAAAGCCGCCCGCGCGATCCGCCAGCATGAGATTTTGTACCGGGCTGGTAATATCCTCGGCGGCGCTGCGCGCTTCCGCGACACTCCCCGCGCGATTGAGCCGCAATAGCCCGCGTGCGGAGGTCTCACCCGCCGCAAGGCTCGCCATGGCCAGGGCGAGCACCGTTCCCGCCTCGCTTTGAAAGCTTGGATCAAGATCGGAAATCACCGGCCCATGGCTGGTTTCGCGAAAACGAAACCGCATCGGCGCCGCACCGCGCAGGGCGATCTCCGTCTCATGCCAGGTGAAATCGCGCGGCCCTTCGGGGGTTTCATAGCGCCCATCCTCGGTCAGTTTTTCGATGAAAATATCCTGCGTATCGGCATGCGTGGTGGTGAAGCCCCAGGCGAGGTTTTCATTCCGCCCAATCACAATCCCCGGCACGCCAGGCGCGGTGGCGCCCATCAGCTGGCGCCCTTCGGGAAGGGAAATCCGCGCCAGATACCAGATGATCGGCGCGCTATGGGAAAGATGCGGATCGGCGGCGAGCAGCGGCGCACCAGAGGCACTCCGCCCCCCCGTGATCACCCAGGCATTGGAAGCAATTTCCGGCAAGGGCGCATCTTCCGGAAAGCGCGGCAGATGCTGGGCAAGGGCCGCCAGCGCCGCATCATCCAGGGCCTCACCCTGCAAAGCGCGGCTTGGCTTTGCTTCAGCCTGCAACAGCGGTTCATCGGGCCGACCGGGCGAAGAATCCTCAGGCCAAAGATCGGATAATTGTTCCGGCGAAAGTCGCCCTGCCAGCCGCGCGCGTTCCAATTCCTTGCGCCAATTCCCGCCGAGCCAAAGCCCCATGATCTTGCCCCAAAGCAGGCTATCCACCGGCTGCCAGGGTGCCGGCGCGCCGAGCGCGATGAATTCCGGCGCAGCAAATCGCCCGCGCGCTGCGATCCAAGCATTCACGCCGCGCGCATAGGCTTCCAGCATGGCGCGGGTTTCCGCATCCAACGCGGCCAAATCCGCCGCCGCGCGTTCTTCCAAACGCAGCAAGCGCATGAAACGATCAAGCCGAAGGGCCGCCGCCCCCGCCACTGCTGCTGTCTGCCCTCGTGCGCCGCGGCGCATCATTTCCATTTGAAACATCCGGTCGCGCGCATGGAGAAACCCCAGCGCGGCCCAGGCATCTTCTTCCGATTGTGACTTAATATGCGGAATGCCGCGCGTATCAAGCGTGATCGCAACCGGCGCCGCCAGCCCCGCCAATGCCAATTCCGAATGACGCGCAGGCAGGCTCCACCAAACGGCGCCTGCAATGCCGCCAATGATCAGCAAGATGAGTGCGGCAAAGGAAATCCCAAGCCGCTTCGCCCAAAAGCCAAAGCCCCGGCGGCGCTGGCGACGGCGAATCATGCTGCGGGTGGCAGATTGCCGGTGCGGATCATAAAGGCGGCACGTTCCGCCGCACCGCGCCAATCCGCATTGCCATCCGGGCAGCGCACCAGGCGGACGGAAGGATACCAGAGCGTATCTTCCCGCCGCTGCTGCCAACGCCAGTCAGAATTGCGCCCATGCGTCAGCATCAGCGCAGGCCGCCCGAGCGCGCCGGCCAGGTGCAAGACAGCGGTGTCCACCGTCACCACCAAATCAAGCGCCATGATGGCGGCGGCGGTATCCAGGAACCAATCCGAGCTGTTATCCATCTCTGGCCCCAGGCGTTCCAGCGCGAAGGGCGCTTCAGCATCCTCACCCGGTCCCTTTTGCAGGGCGAAAAGCCGCGCACCACGCAAGGCGGCGATGGGCGCGAAAACCGAAAGCGGGACGGAACGATTGCGATCAACAGGCGCTTTGGGATTGCCCTGCCAGACAATGCCGATGCGATAACCCTGATTGCCAATGCGCTGCCGCCAGCGCGCGACACGTTCAGGTTCTGTCGCCAAATAAGGGATGCGTCCCTGATATTGTTGTGGGCTCAATCCCAGCGCGCGCGGCAGATTGAGCAAGGGCAGCCAGGCCTTCACACCATGCACTCGGCCCGCCGCACCACCGGGGCGCACATCAATCCCTTCCAACACAGGGGCGAGCAGCCTGATAACGCGCGGGTCAAGCACCGCATGCACACGCACACCGCGCGCGCGCAGTATCGGCAGGAAGCGCACGAATTGGATCGTATCGCCAAGCCCTTGCTCGCCCATCACCAACAGCGCTTCGGGCAAGGCGCCACCACGCCAGATCGGCATGGGTTCCGGGCCATTCGGGCCGGGGCGCGTGACCTTGGTGAAAACCTCCGGCAGCAAATCGAAGCGCACCTCATAGGCATCCCAGGCTTCCTGCCAAAGCCCGGCACCAAACAAGGCGCGCGCCAGCGCTGCCCTTACTTGCAGATTTTCCGGGCGAAGTTGCGAAAGCACCCGCAAGGCGGCGGCGGCTTCCATGCAGCGCCCGGCATCATTCGCATCCTCAAGCAGATTGAGAATGGGGCGAATGTCTGGGGCGTCTGACATGGCCCGGCTGCTAGCGCCGGCCTGAGGCGAAGCGCACCGCTTCTTCCGCCGCGCGAAACAGGGCGCGCGCCTTCTGGCGCGTTTCCTCATATTCCGCCTTGGGATCGCTATCGGCCACCACACCGGCGCCGGCCTGCACATACATCACGCCATCCTTCACCAGCGCGGTGCGGAGCGCGATGCAGGTATCCATGCCGCCATCAGCGCCGAAATAGCCGACACCGCCCGCGTAAAGCCCGCGGCGGGAAGGTTCCAATTCCTCAATAATCTCCATCGCCCGGATTTTCGGCGCGCCGGTCAGCGTGCCGGCAGGGAAGCCAGCGCAATAGGCATCCAAAGCATCCAGCCCCGCGCGCAAGCGGCCCTGCACTTCAGAGCCGATATGCATCACCTGCGAATAGCGTTCCACCTGGAATTGCGCGGTGACCTTCACCGACCCAATTTCCGAAACGCGCCCGACATCATTGCGGCCAAGATCAAGCAGCATCAGGTGTTCCGCGCGTTCCTTCGGATCGGCCAGCAATTCCGCTTCCAACGCGCGATCTTCTTCCGGTGTCGCACCACGCCGGCGCGTGCCGGCCAAGGGGCGCACGGTCACGGCACCATCGCGCGCGCGCACCAGGATTTCGGGGCTGGCGCCCACTGCGGCAAAACCGCCGAAATCGCAGAAGAACAGGAAGGGCGCAGGATTGATCCGC
>JBIIIE010000293.1:0-4004 GCA_044235135.1 Roseomonas sp.
TAATGCCGGCTGCCGAAAGCAGCGCATTGGCGAAAATGCTCTCTGCCAGCGGCACCGGCGCTGCATGACGGCCCAGCACCTCCATCAGCGGCGCCACATCACTGAAGCCAAGGCCAACGCCGCCCGCCGCTTCCGGCACCAGCGCGCCATTCAGGCCAAGCGCCGCCAACGCATCCCAAGTGGCTGCCGGCCAGTTGCCCGCTTCCAGGTCGCGCAGGGTGGAGACATCCGCCGCATCCGCCAGCGCACGATCAACCTGCTCGGCGAGTTCGGATGCAATCTCGCTTGCCATGTCAGCGCAGCCCTAATTCGCGTGCGATAATGCCGCGCATGATTTCACGCGTGCCGCCGCGCAGAGAGAATGTCGGCACGATCTGCGTCAGATAGGCATGCATCCGGCGCATATCTTCCGGCATGTCTTCGGTCGCGATCAGATCACGCACCACATTGGGCAGTGCCTGTTCAAAATCATTGCCCAAATCCTTCACCAGCGCGGCCTGGCGCACCGGGTCTTGCCCATCTTCCAACATGCCAGCCACGGCAACGGACATATTGCGCAAAGCCCAAAGCCGCGCGACCTGCCGCCCCATGGCAGGCGCCGCCGCCGCATCCTGCTTCAGCGTCACCATCGCCGCTTCCAATAATGGATGCGAGGAGAGATACCGGTCCGGCCCGCTGCGTTCAAACGCCAATTCACTCGTTGCCTGCGCCCAGCCAGCGCCTTCCTGCCCCACCAGCGCATCTTCCGGCAGCATCACATCATCGAAGGTGATTTCGTTGAAACCTTTCTCGCCCACCAAATCTCTGATCGGGCGAATATTCACCCCGGGTGCGCGCAAATTGACCAGTACTTGTGAAAGCCCGATATGCCGCGCGCCACCTTCCGGCGCGGGAGAGGTGCGCACCAGCGCAATCATCCAATCGCAAAGATGCCCGAAGGTCGTCCAAATCTTGCGTCCATTCAGCTTCCAGCCACCGTCAATCTTTTCCGCCTTGGTACGAAGAGACGCCAGATCGCTGCCGGAATCGGGTTCGGACAAACCAATGCAAAACGCGTATTCACCACTCGCGATGCGCGGCAGGAAATGGCGCTTCTGTTCTTCTGTGCCAAGCCGCAGGATCAGCGGGCCGGATTGGCGATCCCCGATCCAATGCGCGCCCACTGGCGCCCCGGCGGCGAGCATTTCTTCCAGCACGATATTGCGTTCCAGAAAGCTGCGCTCTGCCCCGCCAAATTCGCGTGGCCAGCACATACCGATCCAGCCCTTGGCGCCAACCGCGCGGGTGAAATCACGGTCAAACCCCATCCAGGAACGAGCGCGGATTTCCGGCGTGAAATTGCTGGCATATTCTGCCAGAAACGCGCGCACCTCCGCGCGCAGTTCAGCAGCACCTTCAGGCGCATCACGCAAATCAAACCGAAGCCCAGCCATGATGCTTCTCCTTATAAAACACCAGCGGCACGCGCCGCGGCGATTTCTTCTGCTGTCATATCGGCAAATTCACGCAGCACCGCATCCGTATGCTCGCCAGGCGCTGGAATGCCGTAGCGATAGGTCACCGGCGTTGCCGCAAGATGCAGGGGCGAAGCCGGCACGCGCACCCGCCCACCCGCATGATGCGGTATCTCCACAATCAGGCCACGCGCCTTGGTATGCGGATCGTCCTCCACATCCGCGGCGGTATTGATGGGGCCAGAGGTAATCTTGGCATCTTCAAGCACCGCCAACCACTCCGCCCTTGGCCTTTTGCACAAGACATCATGCATCATGCCCAGCAGCAAATCGCGATTGGCGGCGCGGTCGCGTGCGCGACGGAAGCGCTCATCCTCCGCCCATTCAGGATGGTCGAGCGCCGCTGAAAGTCGGACAAATTCCCGGTCATTCAAAACGCCAATGACGAATTTCGCATCCGATCCCTGAAACACGCCATAAGGCACGGCCACCACCGCATCATTGCCGGTGCGCTGCATCAATTTGCCGGCATTGAGCCAGGACGCCATCGGCGCCTGCATCAGTGAAACCATGGTCTCGTATAAGGAAACCTCGCAATATTGCCCTTCGCCTGTTTGGTCGCGATGCCTAAGCGCGGCCAGGATGGAAACCGTGGCCGCAAAGCCCGTGAACATATCCGCCACCGGAACACCAACACGTTGCGGGCCGCCGCCTGGCTTGCCATCTGCCTCGCCGGTCACTTCCATCAGCCCGGCCATGGCTTGCGCCACAAAATCATAGCCGGAACGATGCGCATAGGGTCCGTTCTGTCCAAAACCCGTCACGGAACAAAAGATCAGGCGCGGATTGATGGCGCGCAAATCCTCGTAGTCCAGGCCATAACGCTTGAGCGTGCCGGTGCGGAAATTCTCGATCAGCACATCCGCCTTCGCCACGATGCGCTTCAGGATCGCCGCACCTTCCGCTTGCGTGAAGTCCAGGCTGAGCGAGCGCTTGTTCCTATTGAGCGAGACAAAATAGGTGCTGTCATCACTACCAGGGACGAAGGGTGGGCCGAGCGCGCGCAGATCATCGCCATTGCCTTGGCGTTCCAGCTTCACGATTTCAGCACCCAAATCGCCGAGCATTTGCGCGCAAAGCGGGCCGGCCACCACACGGGTCAGGTCAATCACGCGCAAGCCGGTCAGCGCGCCGGGTTTTGGGAGTTCCGTGGTCATGCCTCAGCCCCCGCGCACCCGGGCGCGCAATTCGAATTTCTGGATTTTGCCGGTGGCGGTTTTGGGTAGCGGGCCGAAGGTGATGTGGCGCGGCACCTTGAAACCCGCCAGATTGGCGCGGCAAAAAGCGATGATGGCATCACGATTTTCCGCCGCACCTGGCTTCAGCGTAATGAAGGCATGCGGCACTTCGCCCCATTTCTCATCCGGATGCGCCACCACCGCCGCTTCCATCACATCCGGGTGGCGATAGAGCGTTTCTTCCACTTCCAGGCTGCTGATGTTTTCGCCGCCTGAGATCACGATATCCTTGGCGCGATCCTTGACTTCGATATAGCCATCGGGATGCAGCACCCCCAAATCACCGGTGCGGAACCAGCCATCCACGAAAACTGCTGCATTGGCCTTGGGATTGCGCAAATAGCCTTTCATCACCGTATTGCCGCGAATGGCAATCTCGCCAATTGTCGCCCCATCGGCCGGCACGCGCGCGCCCGTTGCCGTATCAATCACCGTCGCTTCTTCCAGTGTCGGCAGAGCCACACCTTGCCGCGCCATGAAGGCGGCCTTTTCCGGCAAAGGCAGATCATGCAAGCCGGGCTGCCACGCGCACAGCAGCGATGGGCCATAGCATTCCGTCAGCCCATAAAGATGTGTGACATCGAAGCCGAGGTTTTCCATCGCCGCGATCACCGGTGAAGGCGGCGCCGCGCCGCCCGTGGCAATCCCCACGCGATGCGCAAAGCTGCGGCGCTGGTCTTCCGGTGCATGGATCAGCATGGTCAGCACCACCGGCGCGGCGCAAAGATGCGTCACGCCATGTTCGGCAATGAGCGCGAAAATCCGCGCGGGCTCCACACGGCGCAGGCAAACATGTGTGCCGCCTTGCAGCGTGACCGCCCAGGTATAGGTCCAGCCATTGCAATGAAACATCGGCAGCGTCCAAAGATAGACGCTTTGCGCGTTCAAGCCGAAGGAAAGCGCATTGCCGCAGGCATTGAGGTAAGCACCGCGATGATGCACCACCACACCCTTGGGATCGCCCGTGGTGCCGGACGTATAGGAAAGCGAAATCGCGGCCCATTCATCAGCAGGCGGCGCGACTGGAAAGCCAGGATCGCCGCCGGCGATGAAATCCTCATAAGGCGTTGCGTCAATTTCGGCACCGCCAGGGCCTTCCGGATCGTCAATAATGATCACGCGCGGCGGGTTCTCCGCGCCTTCCAGCGCGGTATTCACCAACGCGGCGAATTCACGGTCGAGCAACAGGATTTTCGCGCCCGAATGACCCAGAATGAAGCGCACCGTCGGCGCATCCAACCGCGTATTGATC
>JBIIIE010000036.1:0-13961 GCA_044235135.1 Roseomonas sp.
TCTGCGCGACGGCGGCGGCGGAGGCGAAGCCGAGCACCAGCGTGACGCCGAGGGCGAGGGCAGGAAGGAGCGGACGGTAACGGCTTCGAGGCATGAGCATCTCCATGGACCCTGGCTGGGCCGGGGGGATCTAGCACCCTATCCGGCGTGGCACCGCGGTGATGCGACGAAACAGCTTGGGCTGGCGGGAAATGACGCAAGGGCGACGCAGTCTGCGGGCTAGGTGCCGAGCCGCCATCATGCACCGGAAAAATAATTCCGCCGAAGCGCATACCAGGGCAGCTTGGACCAGCCGCCGGCCTCTTCGGAATCGAGGGTGACACCAATCAGGGGAAGGGATCGCATGGCCTAGCTTTAGGCCGGATTGGACGAAAAGGGAATCGCGCGAACCCCCTGGACCGGCAAGCCCCGGCAAGGCAGGAAGGCGCCATGACCCCCATGGAAATCGCACTGGAAGAAGCCCGCGCCGCCGCCGCCCGTGGCGAGGTGCCGGTCGGCGCCGTGGTCACCGACAAATCCGGCGCAGTGCTGGCGCGGGCGGGCAATGAGGTGGAAGCGCGCCATGACCCTTCCGCCCATGCGGAGATGCTCGCATTGCGTGAAGCTGCCAGAAAGTTAGGCCAAACCCGCCTCGGTGATTGCACCCTGACCGTAACCCTGGAACCCTGCCCGATGTGCGCCCAGGCGGCTTCCTTCTTTCGCGTCGCCCGCGTGGTGTTCGGCGCCTATGACCCGAAAGGCGGCGGGGTGGATCATGGCGCGCGGGTTTTCGCCGCTTCATCCTGCCATCACCAACCGGAAGTGGTGGGTGGCGTACGGGAAGGCGAATGCGCTGCCCTATTGCGTGGTTTTTTTGAGGCCCGTCGTTGACGGCGGCGAAACTTTGCCGGGATAAGGCGGTATTCTGACCATCCCATCGTGGAATAATCTTTATGCGCGTTCTCAAGGGCCAGGACCTCATGCAGGGGTCGGACCATGAATTCATCGTTCAGCTTTACCGGCGCATCCTGTTGCGCGGTCCGGATGAGGGTGGCTATCGCCATTACCGAGACAGGATCGAAGCCGACCCCACCTGTCGCCGCCGCCTGATCGAGGAAATGGCCGGCAGCAGCGAAGCCCGCCGCCAGGGTGAAGAAATACATCTCATTTGGGATGATACCGAAGCGCTTGCGGCGCAGGGCCCAACGCCGCAGGGCCTGATGGCCGCGTTACGCAAAAAGCTTGACACGCTGGATACCGAGGAGCTCGCGGCGCTTGAAGCATCCTTGGCCGAATGCCTTGAAGCGCTCCGCGCCAGGCGCCTGCAGGCACCGAAACAGGGCGCATAATTTTGCCTTGAAACAGGCGGAAAGGTTTGTTGATGGTCCAAGCCTTGGCATGCGGGCCTTTGGGGTTCAGTTTCGCCCCTGATTTTTCGAAAGGGTCCCGTAGCTGATGAGCGAACCTCGCCCCATTCAATTGTTTGACGTGATGGCGCAGCAGAAGCTGATCCGGCCAGAACTTGATCGGCGCATTGCCGCGGTGCTCGATTCGGGGCGCTTTATCATGGGCCCCGAAGTGGCGGAGCTTGAAGCGGGCCTCGCGGATTTTGCGGGGGTGGCGCATTGCGTGGGGGTATCCTCAGGCACGGATGCGCTGCAGATCGCCATGATGGCGGAAGGGATCGGGCGCGGCGACGCGGTCTTCCTGCCCGCCTTCACCTATACCGCCACCGCCGAAGTGCCGCTGGTGCTGGGGGCCACGCCGGTTTTCGTGGATGTGGATAAATTCAGCTACAATATGGATATCGCCGATCTGGAACGGCGGATTGAGGAAGTGAAGCGCCGCGGTGCGCTTCGCCCACGCGCCGTGGTGGGCGTTGATCTATTCGGCTTGCCTGCGGATTGGCCGGCGATTGAAGCGGTTTGCGCCCGCGAAGGCATGTTCGCGCTGGATGATGCGGCGCAGGCTTTTGGTGGCAGCATCAATGGCAAGACGCTTGGGCGCTGGGGACATGCCACCGCGCTTTCCTTCTACCCCACCAAGACGCTTGGTGCCTATGGCGATGCGGGGGCGCTGCTGACCGATGACCCTGCACGCGCGGAACTCTATCGCAGTCTCCGCACCCATGGGGAAGGCAAGACCCGCTATGAGGTTGAACGCACCGGCATGAATGGCCGATTGGATACCATCCAGGCCACCATCCTGGCGGCGAAACTCCCTCTGCTCGCGGGCGAATTGGCGATGCGTGCCAAGATCGCCGCTGTCTATAACGCGGCCCTTGGCGGCCGGGTTGGCATCCAGGCCGCCCCTGCGGAAGCGGTGAATGCCTGGGGGCTTTACACCATTCGCCTGCGTGATGCTGACCAGCGCGGCAAGGTCCAGGCGGCACTGACGGCTGAACGTATCGGCACTGGCATTTATTACCCGAAGCCCTTGCATCGCCAGCCTGCCTATGCCGGGCATCATGACGCGGCTTTTGCGGGCAACCCGCCGCCGCTTGCGATCAGCGAAAGGCTGGCGGGGCAGGTGCTGTCTCTGCCCATGCACGCCTATATGAACGAGGAAGACGCCGCGCGCGTCGCCGATAGCGTGCTGAAAAACTTGTAATTCGCCCCTGACCTCGGCAGCATGGCTCCGTCCAGCCGAAGGGGCGCGTCATGTATCGTCGCAGGCTTTTGGCCGCCACTGGCGGCGCCGTTATTGCTGCCACGCGCAAGGCACGCGCAGCAGATCCGGTGGATGTTGCGCTTGTGCTGGCGGTGGATGTTTCGCGCTCCATTGATGAGGATGAGGCGAAGCTCCAGCGTGAAGGCTATCGCGATGCGGTTACCGATCCGGCAGTGATTGCCGCCATTCGTGGCGGCATGATTGGCGCCATTGGCTTGGCCTATGTCGAATGGGCAGGCATTGAATATCAGCGCACAATCCTGCCCTGGACGCGCATTGCATCAGCAGCCGATGCCCGCGATTGGGCCGAGGAATTGGCGATGGCGCCGCGCGCATCACTTTCATGGACCTCCATCTCAGGCGCCATCATCCATGCAAGGCGCGAATTGGCCGCCTGCCCGTTTGAGGCAACACGGCGCGTCATAGATATCTCCGGCGATGGGCTGAACAATAGCGGCCCCCCGGTCACGGTGCTGCGCGATGAGGCCGTGGCGGAGGGCATTGTCATCAATGGCCTGCCGATTGTGAATGACCGACCGACCTTTGGCCGCCCACCTCCGGCCAATCTTGATCTCTATTTCCGTGACTACGTGATCGGGGGACCGGGTGCCTTCTATATCGTCGCTGAGGATTTCAACAGCTTCGGCCAGGCCGTGAAGCGCAAGCTGATCCGCGAGATTGCTTGATTTCGTGAAGGATATCTCCGCCCATCTCGATCTGATTTTTGACGGCATCAATATCTGGACCGCGCTTGGGGTCACCTTCCTGGCAGGCCTCATGCGCGGCTTTGCCGGTTTCGGTTCAGCGATGCTGATGGCGCCAATCTTTGCCATGCTGTTCGGTTCTGCCGATATGGTGGTAACCGTCGTCGCCATTGAACTCATCGTCTCCTTCCAATTGTTTCCGCAAGTGCGCCATCAGGCCGATTGGAAATTGCTGACGCCCATGAGCATCGCCGCCTGTGCCGCCATGCCGCTTGGGGTCTGGCTGCTCGCGAATGTGGACAAGAATGCGATCATCACGGCGGTCTCCGCGGTGATCGTGTTCTTCGTGGTGATCATGTGGAGCGGTTGGCGCTATAAGGGCCGGCGAAGCCAGCCCGCCACCATTCTGGTTGGTGCCGTTTCAGGTGCGATGATGGCCACCACCAGCGTCGGTGGCCCACCGGTGCTGCTTTATCTGCTCTCCGGCAATGACCCGCCTCAGGTGAACCGCGCCAATATCGTCACCTATTATTTCCTGACACAATTTTTGCTGATTGCGATTGTCATGGCCTCAGGCGTTGCGGGCGTGACAGCGCTGATTCGGGCGGCGATTTTGCTGCCGGTGATGGTGCTGGGCGCCTGGGTGGGTGGGCGCGCCTTTCAGGGCATTGGCAATGAACAGCTCTACCGTCAGGTGGCTTTGACCATTCTGTTTTGCACCGGGATGTTTGGCTTGTTGCGCGGATTTCTACTGTAAAAGACTGAGAGAAAGCGCTTCACGGCCTGATCGCGGGTGTTTCAAGCGCCATCCCGCGCGCCCTTTCCATCAAATAGGCTTCAATGGCGATGAATTCCGCCGATCCATAGGTGAAGGGCTCTGCGCGCACACCCACCATGCAGCCGCGCAGGCGCCGTTGCAGCGAACCAATACCCTGCCATTCCAGGCGATAGATCGGATAACCCGTCGGATGGCCTTGCGGGATGACGCTGCCGGCCAGCCTGCGGCCCGCATGATCATCATGGCATTGCGCACAAGACAGATCGAGCTGCCCGAGCCGCGTCATATAAATATTCTGTCCCTGGGCGCGGGTGGCGCGCATGCCGGCATCATCCGGCGGCGCAATCGGCAGGCCGCGTGATTGATGCGCGACAAAACTGGTGAGCGCCAGCAGCTCCTGGCCTTCACGCGCCAAGGGCGCGCTGCCTTGCCGTGCTTCGCGGCATTGGATGATGCGCCCGGCCAGATCAATCGCCGCGCCACGCGCTGCATCAAAAGCTGGATACCGCGCCGCCACACCGCGCATGGTGGCCGCAGCATCCCCATGGCAATCGGCGCAGGATTGTGCGGCAGGGGAAGGCTTGCGGCCCCATAACACTTCCCCCTCCAGCACCCACAACATGCCGGGATTCATGCTGTCATCGCGCTGCATCGCCTGGGCTTCCGGGCGCATATCCAAAAGGCCGGATCGCCTTTCCTCGGCACCCGCGATCGAACACCAGGCCAACAGCGCGAAGGCGATGCGCTTCATGTCACGGTGATATGGCGCGTCTCAGTCTGCGCAAAGCCATTATCGCCTTCCCAGGTGAAGCTGATCGGGCCGGATTGCGTCGCGATGGTGGTGAAGGCGATGAAGGGATTGGCCGCGATGGCCGGCGACAGGGTCGCGTTGAAAACAACCTCTCCATCATAGCGGCAGGTGAAGGTCCAGATAATGTCGCGCGGTTGCAGCACGCCTTCGGCATTCGGGCGATAGCCGGTTTCCATCACATGCTGGATCAAGGCGCGTAGTTCCATCACCGCGCCCTTTTCCACCGATGTCGGCACACGCAGCAGCACACGCGCCATGGCTTACCCCTCAACACAGGCGGCCAAGGTGACCACCACCTCAACACGCTGCCCCCAGAAACTGCCATCACTCATTTCCGCCACCGCCACCAAGGCCTGAGATGTCGCAAGCCGAATATGGGTCGCGAGATAAGCGCGCCCGGATCGCGGGCCGAATTGCGCGATGATCACATTGGGCTGCGGATTGCGTTCATTGAAAACACCAATCCGGCGCACATGATCGGCGGTGGTCATCGGCGTTTCCACCGCAACCGAAATCGGCACCGCATTGCCGTTTTCGACCAGTGGCGAGACATCAAGCCGCACACGCCCTTCGCGCATCGGCTGACCGCGCGTGAATTCTTGCAAGGCCGCAGTAAGGCTTTGCCGGTCCGCGCGCGTTGGTGCCGGCAATAACAGCGCGCCGGGTGCCGCCAGCAAAACGCGGCGCGTGATTTTCATGGCGCCGTCTCCGCCTTCAGCCCCATCAGAAAGGCCAGCACATCCTCAATCTCCGCCGCGCTCAATATCGGCCGGTCACGCCAAGTGGCGCCTACGCGATTGAGCCCTTCGATCCGATGATAGGCAGGCATGATGCTCTCCGGATTGACGCGCTTATTATCCATCAAACGCAGCCGCAACTGGCCTTCATTCCAGCGGCTGCCGGCACCTTCCAGGCTCGGCGCCAGATTGCCTTGCAGCGGCTCCTCAGGGAATGGCCCGCCATGGCAGAGCAGGCAGAAACCCTTTTGCCGATCAGCAATAATGGCGCGCCCACGTGCTGGATCACCCGCGCTGCCCGTGAGCGATTGCACCACCGCATCACCCGTCACCATTGCTGCCTGCGCGCTGGCCATGGCTGGAACCGCCATGGCCAGCAACAGGCTTGCCAGAAACCGCGCTGCCGTCACGCCCGCCTGAGGTCGGCATGCTTGAGCGGCAATTCCCTTATGCGCTTGCCAGTGGCGGCAAAGATCGCATTCAGCACGGCGGGGGCGGCCACCGCAATGGTGGGTTCACCAACACCACCCCAGAAGTCACCCGATTGCAGGATGATGGTCTCGACCTTCGGCATCTCGTTCATGCGCAGCACCTGGTAGGTATCGAAATTCTCCTGCTCGATCCTGCCATTTTTCACCGTGCATTCGCTGTGCAGCGCCGCTGAAAGCCCATAGACAAAGGACCCTTCCACCTGCATTTCGATCTGCTGCGGATTGACGGCATGGCCGCAATCTGTCGCGGCCACGATGCGATGAATCTTGAGCTCACCCCTGTCACTGACCGACACTTCCGCGCAGGCCGCGACATAGCTGCCAAAGCCATGCGTCTGGGCGAGGCCGCGAAACACCGCCTGCCCATTCACCGGCGCCGCGGTGCTGCCCCAGCCCACGCGCTCCGCCACTGCATTCAGCACCCCCAGATGGCGCGGATGATTTGCCATCAGTGCGCGACGAAACGCCAAGGGGTCCTTGCCTGCCGCATGGGCCAATTCATCCATGAAGCATTCCAGATAAATCGCGTTCTGGTTCAGGTTCACCCCGCGCCAGAAGCCAGGCGGCACATGCGGGTTGCGCATGGCGTGATCAATCAGCAGGTTCGGGATGGTATAGCCAATATCCGCTTCCCCACCGCGCGCATTGAGCCCCTGGAAGGCCACCGGGTCGCGCCCGTCACGGATATTCTGCGGGAAAATACCGGCGACGATGGATTGGCCGGAAAGGCGCATATGCAGGCCAACCAGATTACCCTGCGCATCCAAGCCGCCTTGCAGCTTGCACATGGTCACGGGGTGGAAGCGGCCTTGCAGCATATCTTCCTCACGCGACCAGATCATTTTGATCGGTGTGCCCGGGACTTGCTTGGCGATGGCAACCGCTTGGCGCACCCAATCATGCACCGCGCCACGGCGCCCAAAGCCACCACCCAGATGGATCTTATGCACCTCACACCGCGCCGGCGGCAGCCCGGCAGCCTCGGCCGTGGCGGCCAAGGCCGCTTCCCCATTTTGTGTGGGCGTCCAGACTTCGCAGCGCTCCGGCGTCCAAAGCGCGGTCGCGTTCATCACCTCCATGCAGGCATGGTTCTGATGCGGATAGCCATAAACCGCTTCAATTCGCTTGGCCGCCCCCGCCAGCGCCGCGCGCGCATCGCCGTTGCGATTGCCGACCGCGGCTTCTGGCGCATCCAGTCCAGCCTTCATGACTTCGGCGAATGCAGCTGAGGATGCGTTGGCATGCTGCCCCTCATCCCAGGTGATCTTCACCGCATCCAGCGCCTTCTTGGCGCGCCACCAGGTATCGGCCACCACCGCCACGGCATTGTCGCCAACGCGCAGCACATGCTTGACGCCAGGCATGGCTTCCGCCGCCTTGCTGTCAATCGCGCCGATCTTGCCGCCAAATACCGGGCAGGCATGGATCGCCGCATTCAGCATGCCGGGCAGGCGCAAATCCATGCCATAGATCTGGCTGCCATTCAGCTTTTCCGCCGTATCCAACCGCGCAATGGATTTGCCGGCGATCTTCCAATTCTTCGGGTCCTTCAGCGGAATATCGGTGGGCGGGGTCAGCCGCGCCGCCGCCGCCGCGACAGCACCGAAGCTGGTGCTGCGCCCGCTCGGGCCATGGGTGATGATGCTATTGGCCGCGCTGCATTCACCAACCGGCACGCCCCAACCATTGGCCGCCGCCTGCACCAGCATCATCCGCGCTGCCGCACCGCCCTTGCGCACATAATCATGACTGTCACGAATACCGCGACTGCCACCCGTGGACATATTCCCCCAGGCGCGATTGCGCGCGAGGTTCTGCCCCGGCGTTGGATATTCCGTGGTGACTTTTGACCAATTGCATTCCAATTCTTCGGCCACCAATTGCGCGAGGCCGGTCAGCGTACCTTGCCCCATTTCCGAACGTGCAATGCGGATAACTACCGTGTCATCGGGCCGCACCACGACCCAGACATTGATCTCGGGCACGCCAGCACTGCCTTGCGCGGTAGCTGATTTCACCAAAGGTGCATGAAAGCCGAAGGTGAAGGCACCAAGGGCCGAAGAAACCGTCGCGAGCAAGCCACGGCGGGAGGGATGTGTGATGGCATTCATGATGCTTATTCCCCTCAGCCGCTGGTGCCGATGCCAGCGGCGCGCTGGATGCCGGCAAGGACGCGATTATAGGTGCCGCAACGGCAGATATTCGTCATTTCCTCGCGGATTTGCGCCTCGGTCGGCTTGGGATTGGCTGCGAGCAAGGCGCTGGCTGCCATGATCATGCCCGGCTGGCAGAAGCCGCATTGCGGCACGTCCAAGGCAAGCCAAGCCTGCTGGATGGGATGGCTGCTATCGGGCGAAAGCCCTTCGATCGTCACGATCTTCTGGTTTTCGTTGAAGGCGGAAACCGGCATGGAACAGGCGCGCACCGCCGCACCATCCACATGCACGGTGCAGGACCCGCATTGCGCGACCCCGCAGCCGTACTTCGTGCCCGTCAGGCCAAGCTGTTCACGCAATACCCAAAGCAGCGGCGTATCCGCTTCAACCTGGATATCCATGACGCGGCCATTCACATTGAGTTTCGCCACTGCTGCCTCCGGTCCTTCGTTGAACCTGACCTTGAAAATGACACCCGATGGAGGAAACGCGCGCTACACTCCTCGCTCAGCATGAATTCACAAGATCAGATAACCAAACCGTAACCTTTTTTTCTTGGTCTGGGAAGCTGAAATTTACCCTGCCAAGGCCAAAGATAGGCGTTTCATCAGTTTTGGCGCGTTACAGTATCCCCCCGTTGCGGCCCGCCCAATTGATAGGCGTCTCAAACAGAATGGCTTGTCAACGGATGAATTATTGACGTGTCGCCCGAAAATATGCTGGCCTTGATTTGATCCTAGGTATTACCGTTACGGATCTGTCCGCTAACCCAAAGCCTGCAGAGGAATCTCATGGCAGATTGCGTCGTACGCTTTGTGACAAATCGCGAGGAAACCAAGGGAAAAATCCCCTTTGGCAGCGGCTTGCACCACAAATCCCCGCTCTATCTTCGCTATGGTACCGCCAAAGTTACGCTACCGGAAGGTAAAAAGAAGCAGTATGAATTGAAATCGATCACGGTTGCGCCTGAAGTGATGCCAGGTATCGATGTATCGCCGTCTGCCAAGGCAAAGTTTGGAAGCAGCCAAGTCTATACTGAGTTGCAGGCAGACTTGATTGCCAATAATGCCGATTTGTTGGTGTTTCTGCATGGATTTGCCTGCGGTTTTGAGGATGCCATGCTGCGGGCTGCGGAGTTGAAGCATCGCTGGTCTACGCCAGAACGTCCGCTGGAAGTGGCGGTTTTCAGTTGGCCTGCAGATGGCCAGATGGTGCCCTTCCTCAACTACGCATCTGACCGCGATGATGCGCGCTCCTCCGCCAAGGCCATGGCGCGCGCCCTGCACCGGCTTGTCGAGAATTTTCGCGCGCTTGAGCAAGCAAGACGTGAAGCGATCAGGCTTCGCAAGACGCCTCCCCCGCAATGCGGTGCGCGTCTGCATCTGGTGGCGCATAGCATGGGCAATTACGCCTTGCGCAACGCGTTTCAAGCATTACGCAGCGATATGGGCGGCAAGGTCCCCCGCCTTTTCGACACCATCTTCCTGATGGCCGCCGATGAGGACAATGACGCCTTCGAAGATGAAAGCAAATTCATGCATCTTCCCGATCTTGCCCATTCGGTACATGTGTATTTCGCGCAGAATGACGGGGCGCTTGTCATCAGCGACACGACCAAAATGCACCCCGACAGGCTGGGCACGACAGGACCACGAACGCTTTCCAATTTGCCGCAAAAGGTCACTCTGGTGGATTGCGCCAATGTCTCCTCAACGGCTTCGCTGAGCGACGTGAACCATCAATATTATCGCCAACGTCCTGAAGTCCTTGCGGATGTCCAGGCGGTACTCGCCGGGCAGTCACCGGATCAGATCATCAATCGGGATTTCGTGCCCAATAAGCGCGCTTTTCGCATTCGGGCCAGATGATTGCCTGAGCAACCGACAACGCGACCAAACCGAACTGCATAGACCTGTTCGATTTTTTATGTCGCTACAGTCAAAAGGAGGCAGATATGCCACGCAAAACGATCAGGATCGGCTCACAAGCGTTTGGGCTTGATGCCCGCCCCGACCGGCTTGATCTCCGCGACCGGGTCTATCAGCCGCCGCTTGGAAATCTGCCAAGCCAGTATCCTTCGGATGCCGAGGTAAAGAAGCTTCTGCCGGCCTATGCGAAGGCAAAACTGATCCGCAATCAGGGCTCGGAAGGCGCTTGCACCGGTTTTGGTTTGGCGGCAGCCATAAATTATCAGCATTTCGTGCGCACTGTCGCTGCCGACGGCACTGCAGCTAAAGCCATTCGCATGGCAAGCCCAGCCATGCTTTATCAGCTCGCGCGTCTTTATGATGAATGGCCGGGCGAAGATTACGAAGGTTCCAGTTGTCGCGGTGCACTCAAGGGCTGGCATCGCCACGGCGTCTGCTCGGAGAAGTTATGGCCCTACAAGACAGACGAAGACGGCAAACGCATAGTCGAGGCGCCAAAGCGGGATCCAAAAGATCCTGATAGCGCTGATTCGAATTGGGACATTGATGCGCTGGAATGCACGCTCGGCGTCTATTACCGCGTGGATGTGCGATCGGTTGTGGATATGCAAGCTGCCATCAAGCAGATTGGCGCGCTCTATGTCTCGGCAACTGTGCATGAGGGGTGGGAGGTTAAAACTTCCCCGGTGCTGAATGGCCATGCCGATCTGGCCAGAATCAGGGCGGTGCCCAAGCCAAAGCATCCGGGCGGGCATGCCTTTGCCTTGGTGGGATACAATAAGCTTGGTTTTGTCGTGCAGAATTCTTGGGGCCCGGGTTGGGGCTCTAGCGGTTTTGCTTTGCTTCCCTACGAAGATTGGGTCACCCATGGCGATGATGCCTGGGCATTCACGCTTGGGGTTTCGCGGCAATTGGGTACCGCTTCACCCACACGCGGCGCTTCCCCACCCAAGCAAAAGACCATCAGGTCTCCGCGTTTTATCCTGCCTTCCCCAACCGGTACTACGGCGGCAGCCATGGAACGTCCGATCGGTCTGGTTGGCGCCGAAGATGCCCTGTCCCACCGGTATCGGGACCTGAAGGATCCGGGCTTGCGCCCACTTGAACCGGATGAGGCTTATGGCCACACCATCCTTCTTGATCGTGGTTTCCCGGTGCGTAACGACATCACTGCCGAAACACCGAAGGATGCCGTGAAAACGGCCGCCTTCGACGAACCCCTCGCCTGGTTGAAGGCGCAAAGTAAGCCAAAGCTCATGATTTATGTTCATGGCGGCTTGAACAGTGAAAGCGCTTCCATTTTGCGCACGCGCGTGATTGCGCCTTACGCCTTGGCCAATGGTATCTATCCGCTATTCTTCTCATGGCGATCAGGCGCCCTTGAGACAACTTCCGACCTGGTTGAGGAAACCTTTGCGCGCAATGGATTAACCTCCGGCAGAGAGATGCGAGCCGGCGGTTGGCTTGATCGCGTCACTGAGATCACGGATCGCATGCTGGAACCGATGCTGCGCGGCCCTGGCGGTGCGATGTGGAGCCAGATGAAGCTCAATGCAACACGTGCCAGCGAAAACCCAGCCGGCGGCGCAAGCCTTGTGGTGGAACAATTGAAGGAGCTGAAGAAGGCGCTGCCGAATCTGGAGATTCATTTTGTGGGACATTCGGCAGGCGCCATTTTCATTGGGGCAATGTTGCAGCGCTTGCTTGACAACAGCCTGAAGGCTGCAAGTGTGAGGCTATTCGCGCCAGCCTGTACCGCTAAATTTGCGCTTGAGCATTACAAGCCCGCAGTCAAGAGCAAGACGGTCGCTGCGGAGAATTTCCACATTCATCTGTTGTCTGATAAGAATGAAAAGAACGATAGCGTCGGGCCCTATCGTAAATCCTTGCTCTATCTGGTCAGCCGATCATTCGAAGACACCCACAAGATGCCGCTCCTTGGCATGGCTGGCTGCTTTGACCGCGCGGCGGTGCAGCCTGGCGCTTCCGATGATGTCTGGGCGCCGGTTCATATTGACGAGGCCAGGGAATGGCTCGATTTCTGGAACACGCTGCCCAGCGCCAAGAGCAATCTGCACTGGTTGGACAAACCCAATGTATCGAACGGCGCCGAGAGCATTCGCGCCTCTCATGGTTGCTTTGACAATGATGTGCAAACAATGGGTAGGGCATTTGGCTATATTGTCGATCCGGTGACGGCGCCGGTCGTCAAGATTGAACGTCTAGTCTATTGAAATTGTGCCGCGCATCCCCCTTACGCCCCATCGCCACTCGCGCGATACCAGGCGGCAATCTCATCCCCTTGCATGGCAAGAACGCGGGGATCTGCCGCCAATTCCGCGAAAAGCGCCGCCAAAGCCTCAATCCGATGCGGCACGGCGGAGATATAGGGGTGGATCGCGATGCACATGATCTTGACCCCCGCTGAAGCCTCGGCCTCGGCGATCAGGCGTTTCGCGTGCAGTCGCGCACGGCGCGGCAATTCTTCCTCATCATGGTGCTGGATCATCACCACGGGAATGTCGTTCAACTCGACCGAATAGGGCAGGGCGAGCACTTCCCCATGCGCCGTCGCCACCCGTGCCGGCAGATCATCCACCACGAAGTCGCCAAGCCATTCTATGCCCGCTTCGGCCAATAGATCGGGCGTTTCAAGCGTTTCCGTCAGCCCCGGCCCCAGCCAGCCATGGCAGGCACGGCCGGTGAAATCCGTGATGGTTTTCACCGTGCGCGTGATCGCTTCGCGCTGATCGGGCATTTTATGGGTTGGCACCTGCACCCAGCCATGGCCCATGAATTCCCAACCGGCATCGCGCGCCGCAGCGGCCACGCGCGGATAGGCGCCAATCACGCTGCCATTGATCGAAAGTGTTGGGCGTATGCCATGTTTTTGAAACATATCCAGAAAGCGCCAGAAGCCCACACGCATCCCATATTCATGCCAGGCCCAATTCGGCAGGTCAGGTTGCAGCACGGCGGCGGTGGGTGCGACCAGCACCTGGCGTGGCATGGGGTTTTCGATCAGCCAATTCTCGATATTCACCACGGGCCACAGGATCAGCTTCTGCCCACCCGGCAGGCTGTGGCGCGGGCGATCGGCAGGCGCGGTATAGCGCAGCCGTTCAACAGGGTTGGTCACGCCGCTTTCTTCCCATGATGGCTATGCAGCCGCGCTGACAGATCACGCCGCACCGCATTGAATTCGGGGGAGGAGACATCGCGCGGACGCGGCAATTCAATGCGATGTTCACTCGCAATACGCCCCGGTCCTGGTTCCATCACCACAACACGATCCGCAAGGAAAATCGCCTCCTCAATCGAATGCGTGACGAACAGCACGGTAAGCTTGGTGCGTTGCCAGATATCCAGCAATTCATCCTGCAAGCGTTCCCGCGTCATGGCATCCAGCGCGCCAAAGGGTTCGTCCATCAGCACCATCTCGGCATCATTGGCAAGCACACGCGCAATCGCGACCCGCTGCTTCATCCCGCCCGAGAGCTGATGCGGATAGGCATCGGCGAAACGCGAAAGCCCCACCATATCCACAAAGCGATCTACCAGCCTGCGTAATTCCGCTTTCGGCAAACCGCGCGAAGCCGGGCCGAAGCCGATATTCTGCCGCACGGAAAGCCAGGGAAACAGCCCGTAATCCTGAAACACCATGCCCCGATCCGGCGCAGGGCCGGCGATGGGCTTGTCCCACATCA
>JBIIIE010000037.1:0-13942 GCA_044235135.1 Roseomonas sp.
TCGGCCAAGGCGGATGCGGTCAGGGTGCCTGCGGCGATGCGCCGCGCGGCTTCGGAAGCGGTCAGGTCTGCGATTTCGGTCATGACGCAAAGAGTGCCGCGCCCATGGCTGCCGTCAAGCGGCCCCGGCAGATCATGGCTGGCGCAGCGCGGCCCGCCGGTCCAAAAGGGGCGTATGACCTGCCCCATCAGAATCATCCCAAGCCCGGATGGGGCCTTGACCTACGCCATCCCCTTCCCGCCCGAGGAAACCCCCGCCGTCACGGCGCGCGATCTGCTGGGCGCCTGGGAAGCGGCGCGCGGTGCCGCCGGGGCCGAGATCTGGGGCAGCCCGCGCCGCCTGGTGTTTCGCCGGGCCGATGGTGATGCGATGGAATTGCTGCTGGCCGATGCCGATGCCGCCTGCTGGGCGGAAGCGGTGGATGCGCGCCATGGGCTGGCGACCCCTCAGGGCCTTGCGATCTGCCTAAGGTTGCTCGCGCTGATTGAAGCCATGGGGCGGATGGCGCGGCTCAAGGGGTTTTTCACAATCCGCGCTACCGGGGCGGAATTGCACCCGGCATTGCTGCGCGCCGCGGCCAGCCTGCCGCTTGATCCCGCGGGCCGGTTCGACGAAGCCGGCCTGACCGGGCTACTATCACGCGCGATTCCGGCGGGAGCCCATTCATGATCCGATTTTTGCCCTTGCTTCTGGTTCTGGCGGCCTGCGCGCAGCAGGAAGCGCCGCCCACATCGCGCGCCGCCGCTGCCGGTGCCACGCCGGAATTGCTGCGCATCTGCACCCAGGAAGCCGAGCGTGTGATCGCCTTCCGCGAACGCGGCCAATTGATGCGCCGAGATGCGAATTTCGGTGATAGTGACATGACAAATGATGTGCCGACCGCGCGGCTGCGTTCCGATAATTTCCAGCAGCAAACCCTGCGTGACGAATTGATCCGCGATTGCATTCGCAATGCCGGCACCGGTCAGGCGCCGGTTGATCCAGGCGCGCAACGCCCGCAGAACATCCGCGCGCGGCGCTGAAGGCGGCCCGCGCGCATGGCATCCCTCTCGGTCCTGACGCGCGCACTTTCACACCGTAACGCCAAGGTTTTCTTCACAGCCTCCCTGGTTTCCTGGACCGGGCTTTGGATGCACCGCATCGCCATTTCCTGGTTCGCCTGGGAATTGACCGGTAGTGCCTTTTGGGTCGGCATGGTGGCGTTTTGCGATCTGGCGCCAGCGGTGGTGGTCAGCCCCATTGCGGGCGCCATCGCGGATCGCACCGATCGGCTGAAGCTGACCTTCTGGAGCCAGGCAATGATCGGCCTGGTGGCCGCCTTGATCGCGCTGCTCATTGCACTCGACAAGATGGATATCTGGCTATTGCTGGCGCTGGAAGTCTTGAACGGCATCGCTTCTTCCTTCGCGCAGCCGGCACGGCAATCGCTCATGCCCGGCCTTGTGCCGCGCAATGATTTGACAGCGGCTGTCGGGCTCAATTCGCTTTGCTTCAATGTGGCGCGCTTTGTGGGACCTGCCTTGGCCGGGCCACTGATCGCAATTGCCGGGGTTTGGCCCGCCATCGCGGCCAATGCGGTGGCCTATTTCGTCGCAACCGCCACCACGCCCTTGCTGAAGGTTTCCGCCGAGGAACGACAAGGGCATGCGAAAACGAAATCCCTGTGGGGCGAAATGCGCGACGGGCTGCGCTATGTCGCCGGGCATCCCGGCTTGGGGCCAATCCTGACCTATGCGGCGATTGTCGCCCTGCTGCTGCGCAGCCTGCCGGAAATCCTGCCGCCCTATGTGGAACGGCAATTCGGGCTGGGGGCGGAAGCGCTTGCCATCCTGACGGCGGCTTTCGGCGTTGGCGCCTTATTGTCGGGGATATTCGTCTCTGCCCGAGGCAAGATGCACGGGACCACCAAGCTTGCGGTGTTTGCGCCGGCGGCGATTTCACTCGCCATGGTGGGCTTCATTGCCACAAGCTGGTTTCCCTTTGGTGTGCTCTGCGCTGCCATCATGGGCGCGGCCATGTCGGTGCATGGGATCTGCGCGCAGACATTGGCGCAATCCGCATCCGACCCCGCCATGCGCGGGCGCGTGCTCAGCCTTTGGGGCCTGATCGTGCGCGCCTTTCCCGCGCTTGGCGCGCTGCTGCTGGGCGCGGCGGGCGAGGCCTTCGGCATGACCCTGCCAACCTTGGCAGCCGTGGTGCTTTCGGCCATTGCCATTGCCTGGGGCATCAAGCGCCTGCCCGCCATGGCGCGGGTGCTGGAAGGCGAAGGCGCGGGCGATCCTTCCAAGCGTTGAACCTGAATGAGGTATGAGCATGATTGAAGCGGCCATTGTGGGCATGGGGCGCTGGGGCCAGACCCTGGTTGATAGTGTGCAGAACCGGAATGATGCCGGCATCCGCTTCATTGCCGGCAGCACCGGGCGGCCCGAACGCGCCGCCGAATGGGCCGCGCGGCAGGGGGTGAAAATCCTGCCTGACCTCAACGCCATCCTGGCCGAACCGCGCGTGAAGGCGGTGGTGATTGCCTCACCGCATCAGATGCATGCCGATCAGGTGATTGCGGCGGCGCAGGCGGGCAAGCATGTCTTTGTCGAAAAACCCTTCACCATGACGAAGGCAAGCGCAGAAGCCGCTGTGGCCGCCTGCCGCCAAGCCGGCGTGGTAATGGCGCTTGGCCATAATCGCCGCTTCCTGCCGGCAGTGGCCGAGATGAAAAAGCTGATCGCTGCCGGCGCGCTTGGCACCTTGCTGCATGTGGAAGGGC
This sequence comes from Roseomonas sp., assembly GCA_044235135.1. Classification (GTDB taxonomy): domain Bacteria; phylum Pseudomonadota; class Alphaproteobacteria; order Acetobacterales; family Acetobacteraceae; genus Neoroseomonas. The sequence goes on from JBIIIE010000037.1 coordinate 2,765, forward strand.
AGTTCAGCGGGCCGGGGGCAATTTCCTATCAGCCCGGCATGTGGCGCGCTGACCGTCATGAAAGCCCGCTGGGTGGCATGGGCGGCATGGGTATTCACATGATTGACATGATGATCAATCTGGCCGGCCCGATTGCTGAGGTTACCGTGCGCTCCCTGGCGCGGGCTTTGACCAATGGCATGGATGACACAACGGCGGGGCTGTTTTCCTTCGCCTCCGGCGCCACGGCGAACTTTGCGACCTTGGCCTATGCCCCGCGCGTCTGGCGCGTCGCGCTCTACGGCACTGATGCTGCGCTGGAATTGAACGGGCATGAGAAGCTGAGCTTCACCCCGCGCGAGGGTGAGGGCTGGGTCAAGGAATTCCCGAAAACAGATATCGAACACGCGGAACTTGCAGCCTTTGCCGCTGCCATCACGGGTGGCCCAGCCTATCCGCTGCCGCTTGAGGAAGCGATCCATGGTGTTGCGGTGTTTGAGGCCATGATCGGCGCAGCGGCTTCCGGCAGCACCTATCGGGTCGCGTGACCCCCAGCCATTTCGCACCCCGCGCTTTCTGTTCTAGTAATCGCGCCAGCGCCTGGCGCTGTCCAACCCTTCTGAAAGGCCGGAAATGAGCAAGATCAATCGTCAGGGATCAAACCAGATCCTTTCCTCCTCAGTCGAGTATCATAATTTCGTCTTCCTCGCGGGCCTCACCGCTGATGATCTTTCCAAGGACATCAAGGGCCAAACGGCGGAAGTATTGGCCAAGATTGACGCGGCGCTTGAGGCCAATGGCACGGACAAGACCCGCATGCTGTCCGCGCAGATTTGGCTGAAGGACATCCGCGACCGCGGCGCGATGAATGAGCTGTGGACCGCCTGGCTGCCGGCAGGCGGCGCCCCGGCGCGCGCTTGCGTGGAAGCCAATATGGCCGATCCGCGCCATTTGGTGGAAATCATGGTCACGGCCTGCCGCTGAGGCATGATCGGGCGTTGTATTCGCCCGAACGGTGACAAGATATTTTTCCAGGGCCACAGCGTTCATCATATCAATGGTTTGCGCTGTGGCACCTGTTCCCCAACAGGGGATAGGGCGCTGATCCTCAGCGTTCCACGTAAAAACAAGGTGCCGCCTTTGGTTTTTGCGGCAAAGCGGCGTAAAACAAACCTTGCTGGGTTAGCTAAGCTGTTTTTGGAGTCTATCTGCCATGCAAATCCTGCTGGTTGAGGATGATGCCGAGGTTGCGCGCTTTGTGAAAAAGGGCCTGCAAGAGGCCGGCCATATCGTCGAACATGTCGCCAATGGGCGCGATGGGCTTTTCATGGCTGCATCCGAGCCCTTCGACCTGCTGATCCTGGACCGCATGCTGCCGGGCGGCGTGGATGGCTTGCGCATTGTGGAAACGCTCCGCAGCCAGGGCAACAAAACACCCGTTTTGTTCCTGACCGCGCTTGGCGCGGTGGATGAACGGGTCAAAGGCCTCAAGGCCGGCGGCGATGATTATCTGGTCAAGCCCTTCGCCTTTGCCGAATTGCTGGCACGCATTGAAGCGCTGGCGCGCCGCCCTGCCATGGAAGTGCCGGCGACCAAATTGGCGGTTGCCGATCTTGAAGTTGATTTGCTCTCACGCACCGTCATGCGGGGCGGCAAGCGGATTGAGGTGCAGCCGCGCGAATTTCGCCTGCTTGAGCATTTGATGCGCCATGCGGGCCAGGTGGTCACGCGCACCATGCTGCTTGAGAAGGTTTGGGATTATCATTTTGATCCACAAACAAATGTGATTGATGTCCATGTCTCCCGCCTCCGGCAAAAGGTGGATCGCGGCTTTGACGTTCCCCTGATCCATACCGTGCGCAATGCGGGCTATATGATCCGCGCAGACGCCTGAGATTGCATGGCCGCGCCGGCTGACGATATCGGCGGCTGGCGCGATCTTCGCGCCTATCTGAAAAGTGCCGGCTTTCGCTTTGCCGCCTTGTTCGCCGTGCTGTTTCTGGCGGCGATCATGGGCTTTGCGCTCATGCTCTGGTGGGGCACGGCGGGCACGCTTTCACGCCAATTGGATGACGCCATCCGCGCCGATGCCATTGGCTTGCAGGAAGCCTGGCGCGGCGGTGGACCCATCGCGGTGAAGGAAGCGATTGGCGAAAGATTGGCCGTGGATATTGATGACCACGCCATCTATCTGCTGATGGATGGCGCAGGCAATCGCCTGGCCGGCAATCTCGATCGCTGGCCAGGGGCCGCTGAAGCGGCGGGTTCCTGGTTCGCCGATACGGTGCGCCGCGATGGGGTGGAAATACCGGCGCGCTTGCATCGCGTGCCGCTTGATCAGGACCATCGCCTGCTGGTCGGGCGCGATGCGGCAGACCGTGAAAAGCTGCGCGCCCTGCTTTCGGAAGCCCTGCTCTGGTCCTTTGCGGTGGCGGTTGCCTTTGCGCTGGCCGGCGCGGCAGCGCTGCGGCGCGCGCTGGCGGATCGGCTGCGCGCGGCTTCCGCGACCGCTGGTGCCATCGCCGCTGGTGATCTTAGCCGCCGTGTGCCGCTGTCCACGCAGCGCGATGAGTTTGATCAATTGGGGGAGAGCATGAATGCCATGCTGGATCGGATTGATCAGCTCATGATCGGCATCAAGGGCGTTTCGGATTCCATCGCGCATGATTTGCGTACCCCCATCGCACGCGCGCGCATGCGGCTTGAAAACGCCTTGCTGACCGCCCCCGATGCGGAAAGCCTGCGCGTGGCGATCGAAACCACGGTCGCCGATCTGGATGGCATCAGCCGCGTCTTTCAGGCCCTGCTGCGCATCGCCGAGGCCGAGGCTGGGGCACGCCGCGCGGCCTTCGCACCCTTCGATCTGGCAACGGTGCTGACCGACGCGGCTGAGGTTTATGGTGCGCTGGCCGAAGAACGAGGCCAGCACTTGGAAACATCCTGGCCGGAAAAACTCACCATGGTTGGCGATCGCGACATGGTGTTGCAGGCCATCGCCAATCTTTTGGACAATGCGGTGAAATTCACCCCCGAAGGCGGCACCATCCGCCTGAGCGCCAGCGCCCCCGCGCGGGGAAAGCGTGAGGTCATTGTGCAGGATGAAGGCCCAGGTTTGGCAGCCGAGGATCGCGCCCGGGCCGGTGAGCGCTTTTTCCGCGCCGATCCCTCCCGCGCCTTGCCGGGTTCCGGGCTTGGGCTTTCCCTGGTGAAGGCCGTCGCCGCGCTGCATGGCGGGGAATTGCGCCTGGGGGATGGGCAGCCTGGCGCTGCAAGGCCGGGTCTGGAAGCGCGGCTGATGCTCAGTTCCCGCGCATGACGCGGGCTTCATCTGGCTGCCATCGCCCGGCAGGGCGGCGATGTTTATGAACCGGGCATGGCTTGGGTTCTCGCCCTTCTGGTCCTTCTGCCCGCCGCTGCCTTTGCGCAGCAGCCGGCGCCACGGCTGATTTCCGTATCACCAGAATATTGCGCCGAGCTTTCGGGGCGCTTCGCGGCGCTGGAGATTGAGGCGCCAGCGCATTTGCGCCTGCTGGCCGATGAAGGGCGCCAGCTTTGCACCGAAGGGCAGACGCGTAGCGGTATCGCCAAGCTGCGCCGCGCGCTCAAGGAAGCGCAGCGCGGGGAATAGGCGCCGGCAGCGCTTACCGCGCGGTGCCTGATTTTGTTCGGCGCGAAAATAGCCTAATCATCCCAGCCAATGGATGCGCCGCCGCCCCTTTCCCAACTTCGCAGTCAGCCGGGGCGGCGCCCATGAAAATCTGCTTTATCGCGAATGTGGATTTCGCCATGCGGCATTTCATCCTGCCGCTGATGCGCGGCGCCCGCGCGCGCGGGCATGAGGTTGTGGGGCTATGCGCCGAAGGCCCCTTGCTTGAAATTCCCCGCGCCGAGGGGTTTCGCATCGAAGCCATGCCGATGGCGCGCAGCATGAACCCGCTGGCGCAATGGAAAGCCTATTGTGCTGTCAGAGATTTTTTGCGGCGCGAGAAATGCGACCTGGTGCATGCGCATATGCCGATCAGTGGCCTGATCGGGCGCGCGGCGGCCCGGGCGGCGGGTGTTCCGCGCATTGCCTATACCTGCCATGGCTTTCTGTTCAATCAGCCCGGCCCCTGGTGGCGTCGCGCCCTGGCGCTTCAGCTTGAACGCGCTGCCGGGCGCATCACGGATGTCTATCTGACCGTCAGCGCGGAAGAGGCGGAAGATGCGCGAAGGCTTGGCATTCACGGCAACGCCACCGCCGTGCTGAATGGGCGCGACCCTGCAGAATTCCATCCTGACCCCGCAGCGCGCCACGCGCTGCGCAGCGCATTGGGCGCCAATCCTGATGATTGCGTGATCATCGCGGTATCTCGTTTGGTGCGCCACAAGGGCTATCCGGAATTGCTGCGCGCCATGGAAGCAACGCCCGAAAATGCGCGGCTTTGGGTGGTGGGCGAAAGGCTCGCTTCCGACCATGGCGAGGATATGGAACCGCATTTCGCCCGCGCTGCCGCAGCCCTTGGCCCCCGGCTGCAACGGCTTGGCTATCGGCATGATGTGGCGCGGCTGCTGGCGGCGGCGGATGTTTTCTGCCTGCCCTCGCATTTCGAGGGCCTGCCGATGAGCGTGATTGAAGCCATGCTGACCGGCCTGCCAGTGGTGGCCACCGATATCCGTGGCCCACGCGAACAGGTGGTGGCAGGCGAAACAGGCTTGCTGGTGCCGCCCGCCACCATCGCCCCCTTGGCCGAGGCGCTTTCGGCGCTTGCGACCGACCCGGCATTGCGCGCCCGCATGGGAAAGGCCGGGCGCGCCCGCGCGCTGGAACACTTCGATGAGGCGAAGATCATCGGGCGCACGCTGGATTTGCTTGGCTTGTAAGGAATTGGTTGGGGCGCCAGGATTCGAACCTGGGAATGGCGGTACCAAAAACCGCTGCCTTACCGCTTGGCGACGCCCCAATGCCGGAGCATTTTCAAGCCAAGTGGCGACACTTGGCGACTCGGAAAATGCGACCAAACAAAATAGTTGTCGCGCTTTCGCGCGATGACGGTCGCGTAATAGCCCTCAAAAGGTCGCGCCGTGAAGCCCCCCTCCCCAACACCACCAGTCAGGCGGTAGGGCCGCCGCTGCTGAAGCCGCCGAAGCCGCATTTGGGAATACCCCAAAGCAGGTGGCGCCAGACCCGCTCATGCGCGCCAAAAGGCAGCCGGGGCTTGCTGAAATCGCCGCCAAAACCTCGGCAATCGTGGGGCAGAGGCTGATTGCGGGTGCCTCCAAATCATTCCCCAAACGCGCCAAATCCGCGGCCATTTCAGCCGCACTTCCCCAGGCTTCCGGCAATTCAGCCCGCGCCGAAAACCCGCCCTGACGGGCGCGAAACACTGCCGGCGTGGCCAAGCCCTGGCGCGGATTCGCGAGCAAAAGCCCAAAACGCGGCAGGCTTGGCGCGGCGCTCAATACCTCCCCCACCCCTTCCATGCGGGCGGGTCGAGACCCCACACAAACCGGCACATCCGCGCCAAGCTTGGCCCCCAAGGCCGCCAAGCGCGCTTCCGGCCAGCCCAGGCCCCAAAGCTGGTTGAGCGCGCGCAGGCTGGCCGCCGCATCGGCGCTGCCGCCGCCAATCCCGCTGGCGACCGGCAGGCGCTTCAGCAAATGCAGCAGCGCATGGCCTTCAAACCCGGCCGCCTCCGCCAAGGCCCGCGCGGCGCGCAGCACCAGATTATCGGGCTCAGCGTCCAGCGCCGCGCCTTCCGCGCCCTCAATGGCAAGCGACAGGATCTCCCCCGAACAGGCGCTGATCGCATCGCCAATGCCCGCGAAGACAACCAGGCTATCCAGCAGATGATACCCATCCGCCCGGCGCCCCGTGACATGCAGGAAAAGATTGACCTTGGCCGGAGCCGCTTCCGAGATTTTCAGCGCCGCGTCTCCGCCGCCGGCTGAGGCGCCAAGCCGTTTGCGATCTTGGCTTCGATCTTCGGCCCCTCATCACCCTCAGGCCCCAGGATCAGGGCGCGGCGCCATTGAAACAGCGCTTCCCGCCGACGGCCCTGCGCCCAATAGGCATCGCCCAAATGGTCATTGATGACGCTGCTTTGCGATTCAAGCTCGACCGCCTTTTCCAGCCAGCGCACCGCGCCCGGAATATCGCCAAGCTTATACAGCGCCCAGCCCAGGCTATCGGCGATATTGCCATCATTCGGGCGCAGCGCCACCGCGCGTTCCAGCATGCGGCGCGCCTCCACCAGATTCTGCCCAAGCTCCACCCAGCTATAGGCAAGGTAATTCAACACCAAAGGCTGTTCGGGGCTGAGGCTGAGCGCGCGCTGAAAATCCGCCTCGGCCTCTGGCCAGCGCTTGGCACGTTCAAGTGCAATGCCGCGCGCGTAGAAAAGCGGCCAATGCGTGACTGCGGGCACGCCAAGCCGCGCGATCGCCGCATCATAGGCGGTGATGGCCGGCGGCCAATCCTGCCGCCCGCGATACATATCCCCAAGCCGCGCCATGGGCTGAAAGGCGCGCGGGAATTGCGCCGAAAGCCGGCGGAGTTCTGCCTCGGCCTCCGGCAATTTGTCTAAGCGGTCAAGCAGGCCCGCGCGGCGCAGCGCCAGCACAGGCGCGAAGGGATCAGCCGGATCGGCGCGTTCCAGCAGCGCCAGCGCCGCCGCATATTCACCCTCATCACTCAGCGCCTCTGCCCCCGCGAGCAGCGCCGGGCCGTAGCGCGGGCGGAGTTGCAGGGAAAGCCGCACCATGGCCAGCGAAAACTCACCGGATTGCGGTCCGCGGAGCGCGGTGGCGAGGCCAAGATAGGCTTCCGCCATGCCCTCAGTCGCTGAAGCCACCACGCGCCGTGTCGCCAAGGCCTCCCGCCCGCCGGTATCGGCGAAAAGCCCGGCATCATCCTGGCCGCGGCCCAGCCGATCCAAAAGCCGTTCGGCTTCCGCCTGCTGGCCGGCGCGCAGCAATATGCCGGCCATGGTGCGCGCCAGCGGCAGGCTCGGCGCCGGGCCATCGGCCAGCGCAACCCGCACCAGGCGTTCCGCTTCCCGCGGGCGTGCGGCGATATCGGCAATCATGGCGGCATGCAGCGCGTAAATGCCGCGCTGGCGGCCCGCTTCCGTCAATGGGCGAAGACTGGCCAGTGCCGCATCCGTCTGGCCCCTGCCCTGCTGCGCCCAAGCCACCAGCAGGGGTTTCAATAGGCTGGACAAGCCCTGGTTCGGCAGGGCGCGAAAGCGCTGTTCCACCCTTTCATACCGCCCGGCCAGCGCATCCTGCCCGGCCAGATACATGGCGGCGAGGGGTTCATTCGGAATAACCCGCGCAAGCCTGGCGGCTTCAGAACGGCCATCCAGCAGGCTTGCGATGAAGGCGCGCTGAATGACCTCAGGCTCGCCAGGGTCGCGCCTGAGCGCTTGGATCAGGCTATCGGCGGCGAATTTCGTATCGGCTTCATTGGTGGCAAAGCGCCCGGCCAGATAGGACCCGAAGGCGCCGGTCACTTCCGGCGCGGCACCGCGTAGCGCGGGGCGGTCCGCGCTATCCCCGGCCGCACAAGCGGAAAGCAGCGCGGCGGCAAGCAGCCATGAGCGGCGGGGCGGGAAGAAAGATGCCATGCGCACAAGCTAAACCCTGAGCCCCGCCAAACCAAGGCCCGACTTGCTTAATCTATGGTGATGCCAGCGGCGCGGATCACCGCGCCCAATTCCTCCACCTCTCGCCGCGCCAGCGTGTCCAATTCGGCCAGGTTCATGGCCTTGGTTGTGGCCCCACCCGCCTGCGCCCTTTCGCGAATGGCGGCTTGCTGGGATGCCGCGCTGATCACCGCATTCAGCCTTTCCTGAATGGGCTTCGGGGTCGCCGCCGGCACGGCAAAGCCGAACCAGGCATCCAGCGTGAAGCCGGGCAGGCCCGCTTCCGCCGTGGTGGGGACATCAGGCAGGCCAGCGGCGCGCTGAGCACTCGCAATCGCGAGCGCCTTCACCCGCCCGCCCTGCACCAGGGCAATGGCGGAAGATGGCGTGGTGATGAAAAGCTCCACCCGGCCACCGGCCACATCCTGCAAAGCAGGCGCGGCGCCGCGATAAGAAACATGCACCATCTCAACCCCGATGGCGCGGCTGAACAGCACACCACCCACATGCTGGATGGAACCATTGCCGGAAGATGCGTAATTCAGCTTGCCCGGATTGGCGCGCGCATGGGCGATGAATTCCTGCAAATTATTGGCGGGAACATTGGGCGCCACAATGATCGCATGCGGCGCCATGGTCGCCATGCCCACCAGCGCAAGGTCCTTGATGGGGTCCCAGGTAAGGTTCTTCATCATGGCCGGATTGCCGGCGTGATAGCCATTATATTGCAGCAGGATCGTATGCCCATCAGGCGCTGACCGCGCCACGGCATTGATCGCCAGATTGCCATTGGCGCCGGGGCGATTTTCCACCACCACAGGCTGGCCGAGGCCTTGGCTCATCGCCTCCTGAAACAGCCTTGCGGCGAAATCCGTCCCGCCCCCCGGCGGGTTCGGCACCACCACAGTAATCGGGCGGCTTGGGAAGGCGGGCTGCGCGCGCAGGCTGGCGGGAGCGGCAAGAATGGCGCCAGAAGCGAGGATGGTGCGGCGCGAAAAGCGCATGAGGTTTCTCCCAGAAAATTGATGCTTCGCGCCTTTCTAGCACCCCCGCCCGCCCCGTCCATCTGGCCCCGCGCGCCAAGGCCGATTAGGGTGGCGCTTCGAAGCAACAAACCGCCGGAAGGAAGCCCGCATGACCTACCCCAATGTCCAATTGCACGTGAATGGCGCATGGCGCGCCGCGCTGAGTGGCAAGACCATCAATGTGCTGAACCCGGCCAATGAGGAAGTGATCGGCACCGTCGCCCATGCCGAAAAAGCGGATTTGGATGAAGCGCTTGCCGCTGCCGAGAAAGGCTTTGCCGTCTGGAAGAAGGTCTCGGCCTATGAACGCGCAAAACTGATGCGCAAAGCCGCTGATCTGGTGCGCGCGCGGGTTGATGAGATTGCGCGGCTGATGACTTTGGAACAGGGCAAGCCGCTTGGTGAATCCAAGATGGAAATCATGGCCGCCGCCGACATCATTGATTGGTTCGCGGAAGAAGCCCGCCGCGCCTATGGCCGCGTGGTGCCTGCGCGCGCCGAGGGGATTTACCAGCTTGTGGTCAAGGAACCGGTCGGCCCCGTTGCCGCCTTCACGCCGTGGAATTTCCCGATCAATCAGGTGGTGCGGAAACTCTCCGCCGCCGTTGCCACGGGCTGCTCCATCATTGTGAAGGCGCCGGAAGAAACGCCCGCTTCGCCAGCCGAATTGATCCGCGCCTTCATTGATGCAGGCTTGCCGCCGGGTGTCGCCAATCTGGTCTATGGCGTGCCGGCGGAGATTTCATCCTATCTGATCGCGCATCCGATCATCCGCAAAGTGACCTTCACCGGGTCCACCCCGGTCGGCAAGCAATTGGCCGCCCTTGCCGGCCAGCACATGAAGCGCGTGACGATGGAATTGGGCGGCCATGCGCCGGCGATTGTCTTCAACGACGCCGATCTTGATCTGGCGGCCAAGACTCTTGCCTTCGCCAAGTTCCGCAATGCCGGTCAGGTTTGCGTGAGCCCCACGCGCTTCCTGGTGCAGGAAGAACTTTATGATGGCTTCGTCGAAAAATTCGTGGCCCACGCCAAAACCTTGAAGGTGGGCGATGGTCTGGCGGCGGACACCACCATGGGGCCATTGGCGCATGACCGCCGCGTGCCTTGGGTTGAGATGATGGTGCAGGATGCGCAAGCCAAGGGCGGCAAGGTGCATACGGGTGGCAAGCGCATCGGCAATAAGGGCTATTTCTATGAGCCGACCGTCATGACCGATGTGCCCAAGGATGCCCGCGCCATGAACGAAGAACCCTTCGGCCCCATGGCGATGATCTCCCGCTTCAAGGATTTGGATGAGGTGGTGGAAGAAGCCAATCGCCTGCCTTATGGCCTTGCTTCCTATGCCTTCACCCGTTCCGCCAAAACCGCCAATGCGGTGGCCGCGCGTGTGGAAAGCGGCATGATGACGATCAATCATCTGGGCCTTGCTTTGCCCGAAGTGCCCTTCGGCGGCATCAAGGATTCCGGCTATGGATCGGAAGGTGGGCTTGAAGCGATTGAGGCCTATCTCAACACCAAATTCGTCTCCCAGGCGGGTTTGTGACTTTGCTGGCCGGTCGGGTTTTTCCTGACCGGCCCCACAAAATGCGTGGGGCGCCGTGGCGCTGACCGAAACCCATTGGCGAAGCCTGTTTCAGGAGCGTGACTTCCGTCGGCTCTGGATGGTGGGGTTTTCGATTTTTGTGGTGCGCTGGCTGGAAATGCTGGCGGTGGGTGTTTTCGCCTATAACGCCACGGGTTCCGCCTTCATTGTCGCCATGCTGACCATGCTGCGGCTTTTGCCCATGGGGTTGTTTGGCGCGTTTTTGGGTGCGGCGGCGGAGGCGATGGATCTGCGCCGCGCGCAAATCCTGATCCTGGTCATGCAAATCCTGGCGTCTGCGGTCGTTGCGCTGCTCGCCTTGCTGGGCGTGATTGCGGTTTGGCATTTGGCGATCGCCGCCTTCATCAATGGTGTGGGCTGGGCCGCCGATAATCCCGTCCGCCGCGCCATGATTGGCGCTGTGGTCGGGCCTTCCCGCATGGCGGCCGCCATGTCCATTGATGTCGGCACCAGCAATGCCAGCCGCATGTTGGGGCCAACCCTGGGCGGGGTGCTGCTGGCATTTCTTGGCCTTGATGGGACTTTCGTGCTGGCGACGCTGCTTTATTTGCCGGCGCTGATCGCGGCCCTGCTGCTGCCGCCAACGGCCCGCAGCATGGCAAGCCGCCCTGAACCCGTATTGACGCGCATCGCGGAAGGGCTTGCCGCCGTGCGCGCCGATAAGCGCTTGAGCGGCACGCTGGTGATCACGCTGATCTTCAACCTGTTCGGCTGGCCCTTCACCAGCATGATCCCGGTGATCGGCAAGGACCAATTGGCCTTGGGGCCTGAAGGGGTTGGAGTGCTCGCCAGCATGGATGGCGTGGGCGCGCTGGTGGGGGCGGTGCTGATCACGCTTTTCATCGGCCCTGCGCTTTACCGGCGCTGCTATATTGGTGGCCTTTCCATGTATCTTTGCATGGTGATCGCCTTCGCACTGATTCCCAATCCATGGATGGCAGGC
>JBIIIE010000428.1:0-3986 GCA_044235135.1 Roseomonas sp.
GTCCGGCGGCACGCATCCCGGCTGGTTGACGCCGCGGCATCATCTCCTCGGTTGGATCCTCTCGTTTCATCTCGCGCGCGCGCACGGTTTCCCGACATCCCTCGTGACCGACAGCGCCGGTGCCGCGCTGCTCGTGGACGGGCTTGGCCTGCCCTTCGACCATGTCTCGACCGCGCTGGATGCGCTGGCGGGCCGGGACCCGGAATGGTGGGCGATCGCCAAGCTGCACGCCTGCGCGGCGCAGGACGCGCCCTTCCTGCACCTCGATAGCGACGTGTTCCTGTGGCAGCCCCTGCCGGCGGCGCTGCTGGCCGCGCCCGTCTTCGCCGAACACCCGGAGGAGAGCGACCTCGGCGCAAGCTGCTACCGGCCCGAAGCGGTGGAACACGCGCTGCGCCAGGCGGGCGGCTGGATGCCGGAGGAATTCATGGCCTGGATGCCGCATGGCGGGCGGCTGGTGGCGCCGAATTGTGGCGTCCTCGGCGGCACGGACACGGCCTTCCTGCGGCATTTCGCAACCACCGCGCTGCGCTTCATCGACCACCCGGCGAACCAGCCGATCTGGGCGCGGAAGGCGGGCATCGCCGGCGATGCCATCGTGTTCGAGCAATTGTTCTTGGCGGCCTGCGTGCAATACCACGCCGGCCGCGCGGGGTCGCCGCATGCCAGCGTGCGGCTCATGCATCTGTTCGAAAGCCCCGCGGCCGCAAGGCAGGATGCGGAGGCGCGCGGCTACACGCATCTGGTTGCCGGCGCCAAGCGGGAGCCCGCGGTGCTGGCTGCGCTGGAGCGGATCGTGGCGCGTGACCACCCGGCGGCCTATGCGCGCGCCTCAGCGCTGGCGGGGCCGCTGCCCGCCGCGGCGTGATGCGGCTGCCCGATGGCCCGGCCGTGGGCTTCCTGCGCCCGGCCGAGCTGGTGCTGCATGAGGGGGCGGGGCCGGGCGTGGTGCGCTCCGCGCGCGACGCGACCGAGGCGCAGACCCGCGCGGTGGTGGAACTGGGCGGCACCCAGCTCGACGCCGAGGTGGCGCCGGGCGCGATGCTGGACCGCGGCGCCACCTGCTGGCCGGAGCTGCTCGGCGGGCTGGTGTGTCCGGCGTCAGCACCTATGGGACCAAATTGGCGAATTGAGTTACGGAGGATTTCTGGCTCATCGTAACCCCGGCGAGAGAGAAGATGAGCCAGAAGTCCTCCACCCCGTCCGCGCGGGTGCCAGCCGAAAAGCCGGTCCGCGATATTCGCCGCGCCTCGCGCAAGCACCAATCCGTCGATGACAAAATCCGCAGCGTGATGGAAGGGCTCGTCTGAGAGTAAGTTATTGAAATTATTGAAAAATAGGGGGCAGAGACTTTCGCCTTTTCGGTTCCCTTTCCTGCTCCAGTCGTCATCTAGCCGAACTGGCTCCCCTGCCCTGGCCGGCCCCTAAACTCCCTTGAAAACAAATATTTTTCTGGCGACCTTGAGGGTGCTCGAGCGGAACATTCCGGCGTTTTCTCTCCGAAACGCCCTATTCTCTCCAAACCTTGAGGGTAGGCCGATTTTTCCAACAAGGTTTAACGCATTGATCTGAAATGGTTTTGGCCCTGCCGCGGTGCGGCGTGGTTGGGAAATGGACTGGTAGGGCAAGCGGCACTGGGTCGGAAAATTTGATCGAGTAGCACGCTGCGCTTCTGAAGCTGCCCAGTCAGCCTTTCGACACATATGTGCATGCCGACAACAAGCCCCCGCCTATGCTGCTGCTTGACCGCCGCGCGCCCCGGTTCCTAACGTGAACGACGCAGGCCCTGGCGCGCACCAGGCGGCACATATCAGCGAGGTCTTCCAGGAAGCCCATGGCCAAGCACCGCTTTCACCCCACACGATACTACAACGCGATTGGCATCGCAGAGCCCTGCCTTCGGGTTGCTGATGGTGACACCGTGGTCACCGACACCATCGATGCGTCCGGCCTGGATGCGCGGGAAGTGACCGTCGCCAGCCGGCCAAATCCAATGACGGGTCCGTTCTTCATTGAGGGCGCGGAACCCGGCGACACACTTGCCGTGCGGATTGATCGGCTGACACCAAGCCGAGCGACCGGCTGGACCTATTCGCCGCTCGCCCTGACGGTGCTGGACCCGGCCGCCATCCTGGACCGGCCACCGCAGCAACGCGTCGTCTGGGATATTGACCGCGATGCCGGGACGGTGCGGCTGCAGGAGAATGTGAAAGGGCTTGAGCATTTCGCCCCGCCCATCCAGCCGATGATCGGCTGCTTCGGGGTCGCGCCGGCTGGCGGGCAGGCGCTGTCCACCGCGACCAGCGCGCAGAATGGCGGCAACATGGATTATCGCTTGTTCGCACCCGGCACGACGGCTTGGTTTCCCGTCGCGGTGCCCGGCGCGTTGTTTTATCTGGGCGATGGGCATGCCTGCCAAGGCGATGGCGAGATCGTCGGCACCGGCATTGAAACCTCCTTTGAGATGGAGGTGACGTTCCGCGTGCTGAAGCGGAAGATCACCTGGCCGCGGGGCGAGACATCCGACGATATCTTCACCGTCGGCAATGCGCGGCCACTGGATCAGGCCTTGCAGCACGCCACAACCGAGATGTCGCGCTGGCTCGGCGAGGACTATGGTTTGGACGCGCGCGCCGCGAGCCATCTGATGGGCCAAGTCGTTCGTTATGATGTCGGCAATGTTTTCAATCCCGCCTTCACGGTGGCCTGCCGCATCGCCAAGCACTGGCTCCCGAAGCGATAGGATTGGATGTCACGTTTCGATCCGGACATGCCGTTTGGTGGGGCGTGACGGCGCGCCGGACAAAAGGTGTTCCCGCTGACGTGCCCACCCCACCGGCACCCCCTCCAGCAGCTGCGGCGACGTCATCCCCTCTGGCCGCCGAAATATCCTCTGCGGCCGCCCGCTCGCCTCATTTCTTCGCTTATGGCTGCATTCGATCCCGAAATACTGCCGGCGTCAGGATTGGTACCGCGAATAAATGCGAAAGAGCCAGCAGGTCCTTGTCGCCGGTGATCAAGGCGTCCGCCTTGGCAGTCAGGGCGAGTGCTAAGAATGGACGGTCAAAAGGATCGCGGCAATCCGGAAGCTTGATCTTGTTGGGCACAGTGACGGTTTCACACCAGGGCAGGTAATCGCCCAGCAGGTCCTCGCGCTCGTCAGAGGTCAATTTGAATTTTGGGTATGACAATACCCGGATCAATTCCGTCGTCGTGTCGTGACTGGCCAGGGGATGAATGGCTTCCGACTGCCAGGCAAGGCGCAACCAAGACAGAGCGCCTGCGTGAAACAGCAGCGCTGACAACAAAACATTGGTATCAAGAACGATGCGGGGCGGTTTCATCCAGCCTTGCGTGCCGTCTTGCGCGACCAAGCCACCGCTGCGGTCACGTCCTTCTCGGTGATGCCCAGATCAGCGAGCTTGGCACGAACAGCATCAGCCCGATTGAGCCGCACAGGTGTCAGCACAATGCGCCCGTTATCTTCCACAACGTCGAAATACTCGGCACCTTGACAGGACGACAGCACCGCTTTTGGCAGCGTCAACTGGTTTTTTGAGGTCAATTTAGCCAGCATGTCGAATTCCTCTAGTAAGGATGTAAGGAGAGATACTTAGTCCGATCAGCATTTTCAATAGCCCATCCCGCCCGAAGCCGAAGCACGGCCCAGCCGCTGCTCCCCCCACCCCACCGGCACCCCCTCCAGCAGCCGCGGCAGCGTCACCCCCTCCGGCTGGCGCCCGTTCAGGATTGCCTCGACCAAATCCGGCGCCAGCAGTGTCAGCCGCAGCAGGGTGCCGAGGTACCCCCGCTCGATCTTCTCCCCCGCCGCCATGTCGCTGATGCTGGCGTAGCGCCCGTCGTCCAGCAGCTTCTGATAGCGGAACGCGCGCGCCAGGGCCTTCAGCAGCGCTGGGTCTGCCTTGGTCGCAATGCGTCCGCCGTCGGCACCAAACCCCAAGGATACCAGGGTCTTGCGGCCTGGG
>JBIIIE010000294.1:0-3984 GCA_044235135.1 Roseomonas sp.
CCTCCGCCCCTATGACCGGAATGACGGGGTGGAAGCGGCGATGCGCGAATACCTCTCCTGGGAGATTGATCTGGTCAATGAAGTGGCGAAGGATGGCGATGCCCCCTTCGGCCATTGGCATTAAGCGATGCCCCCAGGCGCCTTGCTGAACCGATTGAAAAGCGGATTTGGCAGGGCGCCGGAGAAACTTCTTGATATCCTGCTGCCGCCGCATTGCCTGACTTGTGAGGCAGAGGTCGAAAAGCAGGGCAGTTTCTGCGCCACCTGTTTCAGCGGCCTGAACCTGATTTCCGCCCCGTTTTGCGCGCGCTGCGGCGTGCCCTTCGCGCATGAGGGGGAGGCCGAAAGGGGTGCCGATGGCGCGCTGTTATGCTCCCCATGCCTCAACCGCGCGCCTGGCTTCGCGGTGGCGCGGGCGGCGTTGCGCTATGATGAGGGTGCCAAGCGCCTGATCCTGCCCTTCAAGCATGCTGACCGCACGGAGATGGCGGCGCCGCTCGCGCGCCTCATGGCGCGTGCGGGGGCTGAGATGTTGGCGGCGGCGGATCTGCTGGCCCCCGTGCCGGCGCATTGGCGGCGATTGATTGCGCGGCGCTATGACCAGGCAGCGCTGCTCGCGCAACGGTTAGGCCGCCTTTCTGGCCGGCGCGTGGTACCGGATTTGCTCCGCCGTACCCGCGCCACGGTGCCGCTTGGCGATAAGGGTGCCGCGGAACGCGCCGCACTTGTGGCGGATGCCTTCAGCGTGGCCCGCCCCGCGCGCGTGGCCGGCAAGCGCGTTTTGCTGGTGGATGATGTCATGACGTCCGGCGCCACTGCGGAAGCCTGCGCGCGCGCCTTGCTGGCGGCAGGTGCCGCGCGGGTGGAAGTGCTGGCGGCAGCGCGGGTGCCGGACCCGCGTTTGGGCGCCGCTTGACCATAAGCACCTAAACGCCAATCTTGCGCGCATGGCCAAGATCGAAATCTACACAACCTATTTCTGCCCTTATTGCGACCGCGCCAAGGCGCTGCTTGAGAAAAAGGGCGTCGCCTTCCAGGAATATGACGCGCCGCATGGGTCTGACGCCAGGCGCCGCGCGATTGAGAATTCCGGCGGGCGCACCACCGTGCCGCAAATCTTCATCAACGGAAAATCCATCGGCGGTTCGGATGATCTTGTCGCCTTGGATCGCGCCGGCAAGCTGGATGCGCTGCTGGCGGGCTGAAAAGCTTCAGCCCTTCACCAGCCGGTCATAAACCTCCGGATCGGTCGCCCCTTCCGTGCCAAACAGCAGCACGCGGCTATCCGCGCCAAGGCCAAGTGCCGCGCGCGCATAGGGTTCCTGCATCGCGAGCAATAGCGCGGCCAGCCCCGCCACCGCGCTTTCACCCGCGACAATCGCTGGTGTCTGGCGCGCCAGCAGCTTCATGCATTCCACCGCGCTTTCATCCGATACCGACATGAAGGCAAAGGCGCCACGTTCCAATTCCTGCCAGGCCAGCAAGGAGGGCTCGCCACAGGCAAGCCCGGCCATGAGGGTATCAAGATCACCCGGCACGGTGACGGGCTCTCCGGCCTCCGCACTTGCCAGCAGGCAATCGGCCTTGTCGGGTTCGGCCACAATCAGCTTCACACCAGCGCCAAACCGCGCGCGCATTTGCACCGAAACCGCCGCCGCGACGCCGCCAACACCGCCCTGGATGAAAACATGGGTCGGTGCTTCACCGATCTGATCCGCCGCTTCATCCGCCATCAGGCGATAGCCCTGCATCACATCGCGCGGCACTTCCGTATAGCCGGGATAGGAAGTGTCGGAGACGACGAACCAGGCATTCGCCTCGGCCTGCTTCTGCGCTTCACGCACCGCATCATCGTAATTGCCCGGCACGACGCGAATTTCCGCGCCATATTTGGCGATGGCATCGCGCCGGCCTTGGCTGACCGTCTCATGCACGAAAATCACGCAGGCCGCGCCAAAGCGTTGCGCGCCCCAGGCGACGGAACGGCCATGATTGCCATCGGTCGCGCAACAGACCGTGATCTTGCCGGTGGCTTCCTTATAGGTGCCCGCGATCAGATCGGCGCTGGTCGCTTCCCGCGCCACATCGCGCTTGGCGAGTTCCGCCTGCAAAACCCGCATCACGGCATAGGCGCCGCCAAGCGCCTTGAAGGACGCCAGGCCAAAGCGCGAAGCCTCATCCTTGTAATGCAGCCGCGCGACGCCGGTGGCTTTGGCGATGGCATCCAACGCAACCAGTGGCGTGGGCGCATAGCCGGGCCAGGTCATGATTTCCGCCTTGGCGCGGGCATAGCCGGTCTCAGGCAGCACGGCGATGCCGGGCACACCATGGTTGCGGTTCAGGAAATAACGGAAAGGGCGCTTTTCGATCATGCCCCCATATTGCGCCCTTCCGCGCCCCGCGCCAAACCTTGCACTGTAACGGGAGGGCCAAACGGATGCGGATCACCATTCTGGGCGGGGCTGGCTTTTTGGGGCGAAAATTGGCGGCGCGGCTCGCCAAGGATGGCGCCCTTGGCGGGCGGGCCATCACGGGCCTCACGCTCTTCGACCTTGCCGCGCCTGCCACGCTCGCCGCGCCCTTCCCGGTGATCTGCCTTGGCGGCGATGTGGCGGACCCGGCTGCCGTTGCCGCCGCCATTCCGGCGGGGACCGAGGTGGTATTTCATCTGGCTGCGGTGGTGAGTGCCGCGGCAGAAGCCGATTTCGATCTCGGCATGAAGGTCAATCTGCATGGCACGCTGGCGGTGCTGGCGGCCTGCCGCGCGCTTGGCACGAAGCCGCGCGTGATTTTCACATCATCCGTCGCTTCCTTCGGTGGTGGGCAGGATGCGGTGGTGCCGGATGATGGGCGGCAAATCCCGACCAATTCCTATGGCGCGCAAAAGGCGATTGGCGAATTGCTGCTGCATGATGCCTCCCGCCGCGGCTTCCTTGATGCGGTGAACCTTCGCCTGCCAACGGTGATGGTGCGCCCGGGCAGGCCCAATAAGGCGGCGTCTTCCTTCGTTTCCGCCATTGTGCGCGAACCCCTATTGGGGCTTGAGACGAATTGTCCGGTGCCGGATGATTTCGCTGTGTGGATATGTTCGCCCCGCGCCACGATTGAATGGTTTTTGCACGCAGCCGCGATGGATACCGCGCCGCTTGGCCTTGATCGCGGCATCAACCCGCCGGGCCGCAGCCTGACGGTTGCGAAAATCCTGGCCGGGCTGGAACAGGTGGCCGGCAAGGCAGCGCGCGACAAGGTGGGCTTCGTCTTCGACAAGGAAGTGTTTGACATTGTGAAAGGCTGGCCCGGCGCCTTTGCCGCGACGCGCGCGCGTCGCCTTGGCTTTCGCGAACAGGAACCGATGGAGGAGATCATCCAAGGTTTCATCGAAGATGATCTGGCCGCAACAAAAGCGGAGAGGGGGCTGTAACGCCCCTTATTTCTTCGCGGTAAAGCCGCGAAACATCTCAAGCAGCGCGACCACATCGCGCCCACGATGGCCGGTGGCCAGCGCCTGCGCCATCAATTCCCGTACCGCTGACGTGGCCGGTGTTGGCTGACGCAAGGCGCGGCCGAATTCAATCGCGAGTGCCAGATCCTTCTCGCCAAGCTCCATCTTGAAGCCTGGATCAAAATCGTTCTTGAGCGCCTTCGGGAAGCGCTTGGTGAAATGAAAGGAACGCCCACCACTTTGTGAGAGCACCTGATAGAGTGTCTCGGGCGCCACACCTGCCGCTTCACCCAAGGCAAAGGCTTCGCAGGCAATCAGCACATTACCCATGGACATCATATTATTGACCAGCTTCACCGCCTTGGCGGTGCCGATCGGCCCGGTATGGGACCAGGATTGCCCAAGGCTTTGCAGCACGGGTTCAGCGCGGCGGATATCGGCAACATCGCCGCCCACAATCAGCACCAATTCACCGCGGAGTGATTCCATCGGCCCACCACTCACGGGGCAATCCAGCACGGCGATGCCTTTGGCCGTGGCGG
>JBIIIE010000295.1:0-3979 GCA_044235135.1 Roseomonas sp.
CTCCGCGCCATGGCCGTGGCTGACTCAGGCCAGCGCATGCTGGTGGAGGTGAAGGCGGTGGATAGCGCCTATCCGCTTTACGGCGCGCTTGAAGTGGACCCGCCCGTGGCGCTTGGTGTGGGTGATATCCTGCTTGATCCTTTCATTGCCGAAAAGCTTGGCATTGCACCCGGCGCGGTGCTGCGCATTGGCGAAGCGCGCCTGACCTTCCGCGCCACCATCACCCAGGAACCGGATAAGGTCGCGAGCCCGTCCTTGCTCGGCCCGCGCGCGATGATTGCTCTGGCGTCCTTGGACGCAACGCGGCTCATTCAGCCGGGGAGCCTCGTGACCTATGAATACCGGCTCGCGCTGCCGCCGGGTGTGGATCGGCAGCGCTTGATGGCGGATCTGCGGCGTGATTTTCCGGAAAGCGGCTGGCGCATCAGAAGTTCCGATGTCGCTGCCCCTGGCGTCAATCGCTTCCTGGATCGCGCGGCGTTTTTCCTGACGCTGGCAAGCCTGACCGCGCTGCTGGTGGGCGGCATTGGCATTGCGACCGGCGTTTCCGCCTGGCTGGAACAACGCGCGCGCACCATCGCGACGCTGCGCTGCCTTGGCGCGCCGCCATCACTGATTTTCCTGACCTATCTGGTGCAGGTGATGGCGCTTGCGCTGCTGGGCATTGCGCTGGGTTTGGTGATTGGCTTTGGGCTGACCTGGGCGGGCGCGGCGGCGCTTGCTTCCATTCTGCCAGTCGCGCCGCGCATCCTGCCCTATCCGACGCCACTTTTATTGGCGGCGGCTTATGGGTTGCTGACGGCGCTGGCCTTCACGCTTTGGCCGCTGGGCCGCGCGGGCAGCATTCCCGGCGCGGCGCTGTTTCGGGATGTAGTGGCGCCAAGCGTGGGCAGGCCTGGGCTTGGCATTCTGGCGGCGATCCTTGTCTCAGCCGGGGCGCTTTCCGCCCTGGTGATTGGCACGGCGGAAAACCCGCGCTTTGCCGGGGGCTTCATCGTGGCAGTGATCGGCACGCTCTTGCTGTTCCGCCTTGGTGCGGGGGCGCTAATGGCACTCGCGCGGCGCCTGCCGCATGCGCGCCGCCCGGCCTTGCGCTTGGGGCTCGCCAATCTGCATCGCCCCGGCGCGCCGACGCCACTCATGCTCGTTTCGCTTGGCGTGGGGCTCACGGTGCTTGCCGCCATTGCGCTGATTGAAGGCAATCTGCGCCGGCAATTGGCCAATGAAATGCCCGCCGCCGCGCCGAATTTCTATTTCATTGATATCCAGTCTGATCAGATACAGGCGTTTGAGGCACTTGCCCGCGCGCAACCAGGTGTGACGGAAATCCGGAGCGTGCCCAATCTGCGCGCGCGCATTGTCGCGGTGAATGGCGTGCCGGCGGAACAGGTGAATGCAACGCCGGAAACCACCTGGGCTTTGCGTGGTGATCGCGGCCTGACCTATTCCGCGACCCCGCCCGAGGGCGCGCGGCTCGCTGCCGGGGAATGGTGGCCCGCGGATTATGCCGGCCCGCCCTTGGTTTCCTTCGATGCGCAACTCGCGCGCGGTTGGGGGGTTGGTGTTGGTGACACCATCACCGTGAATGTGCTGGGGCGCGACATCACCCTGAAAATCGCAAGCCTTCGCGAAATTGCCTGGCGCGGGCTTGGCATCAATTACGTGCTGGTGGCGTCCCCTGGTTTGCTCTCTGCCGCGCCGCATACGCATATCGCGACCATGCGCAATGATGTGGCGCAGGAAGCGGCATTGCTCCGCTTGCTGACCGATCGCTTCCCGAATGTTTCGGGTATTCGCGTGCGCGATGCCTTGGATCAGGTGGTGGGGTTGTTGGAGAAGATCGGCTTCGCGCTTTCTGCCGTGGCCGGCATTACCTTGCTGGCGGGTCTGCTGGTGCTGGCGGGCGCGGTGGCGGCGGGGCAAAGGCGGCGCATCAGGGATTCCGTTGTGCTGAAGACCATCGGCGCGACGCGTGCGCAAATCCGCGCGAGTTTCCTGGTGGAATTCGGCCTGCTTGGCCTGACGGCGGGCTTGCTGGCGGCAGCCGCCGGCACGGCGGCTTCCTGGGGCGTGGTGCGCTTTGTGATGCGCGCGGATTGGGTGTTCCTGCCGGGCACTCTGGCGCTGACGGTATTGGCCTGCATGGCCATCACGCTTGGTTTTGGATATGCCGGCACGGCCTTCGCGCTGCGCGCCAAGGCGGCACCCTTGCTGCGTAACGAATAGGAAGCCCTGAGATGGCCGAGGATGAAAAACTCTCCGCGCTGGATGCAAGCCTGCTGCGCCGCGCCTTTGCGCTGGCGGCTGAGGCGCGGGCGCGGGGAGATCGCCCCTTCGCCGCCGTGATCGCCGATGAGAAGGGTCAGGTGCTGGCCGAGGCCGGGTCCACCCAGGGCAAGGGCGGCGGCGGCACTTTGGCGCATTCCGAAATGAATGCCTTGCAGGATGTGCTGCGCACCGGGCTGCCGCGCCATGTGCTGCGGGCGGCCACCATCTATTCCTCGGGCGAGCCCTGCGCCATGTGTTCCGCAGCCATCTTCTACACCGGCATTGGCCGCGCGGTTTATGGGCTTTCGGCGGGCGCCATTCTGCATTTGCGCAATGCGCAGCCCCATACGGCGGGGTTGTCTCTTTCCTGCCGGGCGGTTTTGGACAGCGCGGCGGAAAAGGTGGCGGTGGTCGGCCCCTGCCTGGAAGAAGAAGGTGCGGTGCCGCACCAGGGCTATTGGCAGGAAGGCGCGGCCTGAAGGCTCTGGTTGCCGCGCGAAACCAACCATGCCTTAATCCGCCGCCTTTAATTGTCGGCTCATGAGGAAGGAAAGCCATATCATGTTTGCAACCCTGTCTGCGCGCCTGCGCCACGGCGCCCTTTTGGCCCTGCCGCTGCTGGCGCTGATCGGCTGCGCCACGCCAACCCCCGAACCGCCCGTGGTGGCTTCAACCACACGCGAAATGGTAGCCGCGGTGGACCGTGTGGATGCCCGCACCCGGACCATTGTGGTGCGCGGCCCGGACAATAAGCCGCAAACCCTGCAGCTTGGCCCGGAAGTCCGCAATTTCGACCAAATCCGCCGTGGTGACCGCGTGCGGCTGCATTATGAGGAAGCGGTAGCCGTGCGCATCGCCCCCCGCGGCAGCCGGATGGAACCTGAAACCGTGGTTGGCGCCGCCCGCGCTGAACCTGGTGCCCGCCCTGCCGCCGGCGCTGCCGCCGCAACCCGCGCCCAGGTGCGCATCACCGCCCTGGATACCGCCAATAATACGGTAAGCTTTGTCGGCCCGTCCCGCGTGGAGCGCACGGTGGCGGTTCGCGCCCCCGAATTGCGCGAATTCCTGAAGACCCTGAGCGTTGGCGACCGGGTGGATGTCGCCATTGCCGAAGCCGTCGCCATCAGGGTGGAGCGGCCGGAGCGTTGATCAGACCAGGGCGCCCGCTGGTTTGACCGGCGGGCGCCCCTATTGATCTGGATTACGAAATATCCATATCATACCGCTAAGGGGAATCCTCCCCATCAACAGGAGTTTGTCTCGTCATGGCCTTTGGTCCCGACACGCGTTTCACCACCGGCTGGGGTCGCCCCGTCGCAGCCGATGCGGCCGCGATTGATGCCGGGCTGCGGGCATATATGCTCCGCGTCTATAACTGGATGGCATCCGGCCTGCTGGTCACCGGCATTGTTGCCTATGTGATCGCATCCTCGCCTGAGCTGCAGCAGTTGTTCTGGTCCGTGACCCGCGCAGCCAATGGCGCGCGCATCGTCTCGCCGACCATTCTGGGCTGGGCCGCGATGCTCTCGCCGCTTGCCTTCATCCTGGTGCTGTCCTTTGGCATCAATAAGCTCTCGCGTCCCGCGACGCAGGCGCTGTTCTGGGTTTTCGCCGCCTGTATGGGCGCCAGCCTGTCGAACATCTTCCTGCGCTATACGGGCCAGTCCATCGCCAGCACCTTCTTCATCACCGCGTCCATGTTCGCGGCCGT
>JBIIIE010000038.1:0-13890 GCA_044235135.1 Roseomonas sp.
GTTCCATGCGTTCAATCAGCGCAGCGCCATCAATGGATTCAACGCGCGCCTTGCCATGCGCCTGGTCCGTGATGATCGGCACCTGCCAGCCCTGCCAGGACCGCGCATCAACGCCAATCGCTTGCAGCGCAATCGCGGTCAGGCCGGTAGTCACTTGCTCACCGGTCGCGACCACCGTGTCATATTCGCGCGCATCATGCAGCGCCGAGAGGTCCTGGCACCATTTGACGAGTTGATTGGTGACCCCGGACATGGCGGAAACCACCACGGCCACCTGATGGCCGGCATCCACCTCTCGCTTCACGCGGGCGGCGACATTGCGGATACGATCCAGATCAGCGACAGAAGTGCCGCCGAATTTCATGACGATACGGGCCATAGAAGGCTATTTTCCCTGGGCGGGGCGGAAAAGGAATGGCCGGCGGTTGCGCCGGCGCGCGGGGCGGGACAGATACCGGGGGGGCGGGTTACGCGCAACCCATCTCGGCGGATCAGGGCTGGAAAGGGCAGTATCTTGGCGGAAGCAACGGCGCTTGGGGCGGAAATCGCCAAATTTGACGCTCTGGCCGCGCGCTGGTGGGACCCGAATGGCCCGATGAAGCCGCTGCACCGGATGAACCCGGTGCGGATTGGCTGGATCGCCGAAAGGCTGGCCCGCGCGCATGGCCCGCAACCCCTTGCCGGGCTTAGGGTTTTGGATGTGGGCTGCGGGGCGGGGCTGGCTTCGGAGGCCTTGGCGCGGCTTGGCGCTGACGTCACCGGCATGGATGCGGCGCCGGAAGCGCTGGAGGTCGCCCGCGCCCATGCCGAAGCCGGCGGGCTTGCGATTGATTACCGCCTGGGCGGGCCCGAGGATCTGGCCGAGGCCGGCGGTTACGATGCGGTGATATCGCTGGAAGTGATTGAACATGTGGCGGAACGCGCTGCTTTCCTGGCCGCTTTGGCCCGCGCCGCGCGGCCCGGGGGAAAGGTGTTCCTTTCCACGCTGAACCGCACGCCGCGATCCTTCCTGATGGCGAAGCTTGGTGCGGAATATGTGCTTCGGCTGCTGCCCATTGGCACGCATGATTGGCGGATGTTCGTCACACCCGCCGAACTTGGCGCGGGGCTGCGCGGGGCGGGGCTGAGAGTTGCGGATGTGGCCGGGATGGAAATGGCGCTGTCCGGCGCCTGGCGCATCACGCGCGATACGGGGGTGAATTACCTGATGATGGCGGAAAAGCCCGCTTAGGAGTCTTCAACCCTGAAGGCATCGGCGATGCGCCGGATGGTGCCATCGGCGGCGACCAGCATGACATCAAAGCGCATTCCGGCGCTGCCGTGGCCGGGGTGGTCGGCAAGCCAGGCCTCGGCGGCGGCAACCAGGCGCGCGCGTTGCCTTGGACCGAGTGCAAAAGCCGCCTCTACCAGCGATGGCCGCGCCTTGACTTCGATGAAGGCGAGCAGGCCTTGGCGTTCGGCGATCAGGTCAATCTCCCCGGCTTCGGTGCGGATTCTTTGGCCAATCAGCGCCCAGCCTTCGGCGGTAAGGGCCTCGGCAGCCAGCGCTTCCGCCCCCTGCCCCGCCGCATAGGCGCGGCGGCCACGGAGCAGGCGATAGGTGGGTGGGGTTTGGCGGGGCATGGGGTCGATTGGGAAAGCGGTAGCCGGCCCGCTTGGCCTCTCAGGATGTTCGGGGCCGATTGCCGCGCCCAAAGGCCGCCGGGTTTTCAGCTTCTGCCGCGATCAAGGCCGCCAGGAATTGGGCGATGTTCTCGCGGATCGAACCTTCATTAGCCAATCTCAATCGTTCCACTCCATAAAAGGAAGAACTGAAGGCTGCCGTGAAGGGCGCGGTTATTTCGCGTTCATAGGCGATGGCGTTATCGGCAACCCGTATCAGGCGATAATTGATCCTTGAGGTCACTGTCATATCAACCCCCATCATGGGCTGCTGAAGTTGGATCAAGCTAGCCTCAAGCCTGAAACGCTCATTGCGAATCGTCAGCATGGTACGCGCGGCCAGACTCAGGCGTAATGTCTCGGCAAGATCGGCACTAGAGACATCAGATACCCAAAGCGGGTTGGTTTCTCGCCCGCCAGAAACCTGCCCGATGGCAACGGCCTCCCGCAAATTGGAATTTGGCGCGATGGTCGTCTGTGGCGAATTGGGCGGCAGCATGGCGCCTGGCTTTGCGCCACTAGCACAGGCCGAAAGGCCCAGGACGAGTAGCAACAGCGCGATAGGCACGATCTTGTTCTGGAAAACGGAGCTTCGCTTTACCATGGCTTCCCCCGATTTTATTTGGTTGCACCTTATTAAAAAGCTGCCACGCTGAGCGCGGTCCTGCAACTGGAAGGGGTGCAGGCGTGAAGCGAGAAGCGATATGTGGATGCAACAACCACAGGCTATGCCCGGATTTGCGGCTAGGGTTCGCCAGATGGCCGGGCTATGCTGCGGCTGAAACCAAGGCCCGACCCATGATCCGTTACCTTCTTGGCCTTTGCCTGACCATTGCGGCCCTCCCCGCCGCCGCCCAACCGGCGCAGCGCCATATGGTCGCAGCGGGGCATCCGCTGGCCGTTGAAGCGGGCCTTATGATGCTCCGTGAAGGCGGTTCCGCCCTTGATGCCGCAGTGGCGGTGCAGGCGGTGCTTACGCTGGTGGAACCGCAATCCTCTGGCATTGGCGGCGGTGCCTTCATCATGTTCCGCCGCGCCGCCGATGGTGGCATGGAAGCCTGGGATGGGCGGGAAGCCGCGCCCGCTGCCGCAACGCCAGCACTTTTCCTGCGTGATGGTCGGCCCATGCCCTTCCTGGAAGCCATGGCGGGTGGGCGCGCGGTTGGCGTGCCGGGCGCTCTGCCCGTTCTGGAAGCGGCGCATCGCGCCCATGGCAAGCTGCCCTGGTCGAGGCTGTTTGAACCGGCCATACGCCTCGCCGAGGAAGGCTTTCCCGTCAGCGCGCGCCTTGCCCGCGAAATCGCCGCCGATACGCTTTTGCTCAGGCGCGATGCGGGTTCTGCCGCCTATTTCTTCACCCCGGATGGTATGGCGCTGCCGCCGGGCCATCGGCTGCGCAACCCGGCCTTGGCTGAAACGCTTCGCGCCGTGGCGCGCGATGGGGCGGCGGCGCTGCAAACTGGCCCGATTGCGGAAGACATCATCGCCGCCATCCGCAACCACCCAAGCAATCCGGGCGTGAAGGTGCTGGAAGATCTGGCGCGCTATCAGCCAAGGCAGCGCAACGCCATCTGCACCCCCTATCGCAGCTTCCGGGTTTGCGGCTTTCCGCCGCCTTCCTCAGGCGGTGTCGCGGTCGCGCAAATCCTTGGCGTGTTGGAACATTTTGACATGCCGCGGCTTGACCCTCGCGGTGCCGATGCGGCGCATTTGCTGGCGGAAGCCGGGCGGCTTGCCTTTGCTGATCGCAACCTGTTCCTCGCGGATGCGGATTTCGTGCCCGTGCCGGTGCGTGGCCTGACCGACCAGGCCTACCTCACCACCCGCGCGCAATTGATTGACCGGGACCGCGCGCTGCAAAACCCGCGTGCGGGCAATCCTTCCTGGCGGGAAACATCCTTCGCGCCGCAGACCCAGGAATATGAGGCCGGCACCAGCCATATCGCCGTTGTGGATGGCGCGGGCAATGCGCTTTCCATGACCAGCACGATTGAAGCGATTTTCGGCGCAAGGCTGATGGTGCGGGGCTTTTTGCTGAACAATCAACTCACGGATTTCAGCTTCGCAGCTGAGGCCAATGGCCGGTCCATCGCCAATCGGGTGGAGGCGGGCAAAAGGCCGCGGTCATCCATGGCGCCTTCCATTGTGCTGGATGGGGCGGGCGGGCTTCATGCCGTGGTGGGCTCCCCAGGTGGGCCACGCATTATTGGCTATGTGGCGAAAACCCTGGTGGCGCTGCTGGATTGGGGCATGAGCCCCGAAGAAGCCCTGGCGCTGCCCCATATCGGCACCATGGGCGGGCCGGTGGAGCTGGAACAGGGCACGCCCGCCGCCACCCTGGCGCCGGCTTTGCGTGCCCGAGGCCATGAAGCCACGATCCGAGAGATGATTTCCGGCCTGCAAGTGATCCGTGTGACCAATGGCGGGCTGGTCGGCGCTTCGGACCCGCGGCGGGAAGGTGTGGCGCGCGGGGATTGAACGGGTTTACCCGCGCCATCGGAAATGCATGTTATATGTCAGTCTGAAACGATGCTTTTGGGGTGTTCATGATCAGAAAGGCCGTGATTCTGGCCGGCGGGCGCGGCACACGGCTCGGCGCCGAAACGCAGCTTCGCCCGAAGCCCATGGTGGAAATCGGCGGGCGGCCCATCCTGTGGCACATCATGAAGCTCTATGCCGCGCATGGCATCAGGGATTTCGTGATCTGCCTTGGCTATAAGGGTGATCAGATCAAGGAATATTTCCTGAACTATCGCCGGCATTCATCGGATCTGACGCTTGACCTTGCGACCGGCACCGCAACCTGGCTGACCCCGCCCGCCGAGGATTGGCGCGTGAGCCTGGTGGACACGGGTGAGGATACGCAAACCGGCGGGCGGCTTGGCCGCGTGGCGCAGCATTTGCGCGGCGAGGAAGGCTTTTGCCTTACTTATGGTGACGGCGTTTCGGATGTGGATATCGGGGCGCTCATTGCCTTCCATCGCGCGCATGGCCGCGATGCCTCCGTCACCGCCGTGGTGCCGCCGGGGCGCTTTGGCGCGCTGGAACGGGAAGGCAATACGGTGCGTGCCTTTACCGAAAAACCACCCGGCGATGGTGCCACCATCAATGGCGGTTTTTTTGTGCTCTCGCCCCGCGTGCTGGGCCGAATTGATGGCGATGATTGCGTTTGGGAACAGGCGCCTTTGCGAGGCCTTGCGGCGGATGATCAGCTGCGCGCCTTTGATCATCGCGGCTTCTGGCACCCGATGGATACACCGCGCGATCGCGATGTGCTGGAAGGGTTGTGGCAGAGCGGTGCGGCGCCCTGGAAGAAGTGGTGATGCGCCAGCCTTTGGCTGATTTCTGGCGCGGCAAGCGCGTGCTGCTGACCGGCCATACCGGCTTCAAGGGCGCTTGGCTGGCCCTGCTGCTGGAAAGGCTGGGGGCGGAGGTGACGGGCTTCGCGCTCGCGCCGGAAGCTGGCCCCTCAGCCTTCGCCGCGCTGCGGCCCGGCCTTGCTTCGCGCATCGGGGATTTGCGCGATGCGGCAGCGGTGCAGGCGGCGGTGCAGGCAGCGCGGCCAGAGATTGTGTTGCATCTGGCAGCGCAAGCCCTGGTCGGGCGCGGCTATCGCGACCCGGAAGGCACCTTCGCCAGCAATGTCTCCGGCACCATCAACCTGATGCAGGCGCTCCGCGGCGCCGGTGTGCGCGCGGCGCTGATGATCACCAGCGACAAGGTCTATCGCAACGACAATCAAGGCCGCGCCTTTCGCGAGGATGACGCACTTGGCGGGCATGATCCCTACAGCGCTTCCAAGGCCGCTTGCGAGATCGCGGTCGCTTCCTGGCGCGCGAGTTTCGGCGCTGAGATTGGCGCCATGGCCACCGCCCGCGCCGGCAATGTGATTGGCGGCGGGGATTTCGGCGCCGAAAGGCTGATCCCTGATCTGGTGCGCGCGCGCATGGCTGGCGAGGCGCTGATCATCCGCCGCCCGGATGCGACGCGGCCCTTCCAGCATGTGCTGGATGTGCTGCGCGGCTATTTGCTGCATGCGGAAGCGCTTTGGCATGGCGCGGCACCGCTCGCGCTCAATTTCGGCCCGCGCGATGCGGAAATCTCGGTTCGCCGCGTGCTGGAGTTTTACGGCGCGGCGGCCGGTGCGCCGATTACCTGGGAAGCAGCGCCCGCGCCACCCATGGAAGAAGCGCAGCGCCTGGCCTTGGACAGCGGCCTTGCCATGCAAAGCCTGGGCTGGGCGCCGCGCCATGATGCCGCCAGCGCCATTGCCGCCACTGCCCATTGGTATGAAGCCTGGCGCAGCGGCGCGGATGGCCGTGCGCTGGCGCTGGCTGAAATTGAGGATGCCCTATCGCCATGAATGCTGAAGCGCTTTGCCGCCCCATTTCTGGCTGCCGCGCCTGCGGCGGCGCGATCAGCGCCATGTTCTGCGATTTGGGCGCAACCCCACTTGCCAATGATTACCCGCTGCCGGGCTCCCCACCCTTGCCGCGCTATCCTCTGGCCGCCGTGGTTTGCGGCACGTGTCGCATGGTGCAATTGGACCATGTGGTGGAAGCCGAGGCGATCTTCACCGACTACGCCTATTTCTCCTCTTTTTCGGAGAGCTGGCTTGATCATGCCGCGCGTTATGCCAGCGCGATGCGTGAGCGGCTTGCACTCGGCGCGCAAAGTTTTGTCGTCGAAATCGCCAGCAATGATGGCTATCTGCTGCGGAATTTCGTTTCTGCCGGCATCCCCTGCCTGGGGGTGGAGCCTGCGGCCAATGTCGCGGCCAGTGCGGTGGCGGCGGGTGTGCCGACCGAGGTGCGCTTTTTTGGCCGGGAAGCGGCGCGCGATATTGTGGGCCGGCGCGGTCCTGCGGATTTGGTGATTGCCAATAATGTGCTGGCGCATGTGCCGGATGTGGTGGATTTCGCGGCCGGGCTTGCGCGTCTCGCCGGGCCGCGCGGTGTGGTGACCATTGAGGCACCTCATCTGCTGTCCTTTGTGGATGGCGTGCAATTCGACACGATCTATCACGAACATTACGCGTATTGGTCGCTTTACGCCGTGGAGCATTTGCTCGCCGCGCAGGGCTTGCGCGTGTTTGATGTGGAGAGGCTGACGACGCATGGCGGCAGCCTCCGCTATTTCGCGACCGCTGACGCGACCCGGTTGGATATGCCGGGCGTGGTGGCGATGCGCGCCGAGGAAGCCGCGCGCGGCATTGCGGGCGATGCCTTCTACCAAGGCTTCAATGCTCGGGTCGCGGCGGTGCTTGCCGCCTTCAAGGACTGGCTCACGCAATGCCGCGCTGAAGGGCTGCGCCTTGGTGCTTATGGTGCGGCCGCCAAGGGCAATACCTTCCTCAATGCTGCGGGTGTCACGGCCGCGGATTTCATGGCGGTGGCGGATCGCAACCCGGCCAAGCAGAACCGGGTCTTGCCGGGCAGCGCCATCCCGATTGTCTCGCCCGAGGCGCTTTTGGCCATGGCGCCGGACGCCATTCTCATCCTGCCTTGGAATCTGGCAGGAGAGATTTCAGGGCAATTGCGCGCTGCCGAATTCAAGGGGCGACTTGCAATCGCCCTTCCGGAACCGCGCTGGCTATAACGCCGTTCAGATCAATTCGCAGGACGGGGGGTGGCAGTTTCCCCAATGCCAAGCGCCTGGGACATGTTTTGAATGGCTTGGCGCTTGGCTTCCTCACAGGCTGAGGGCGTTAGAACGCCTGATGTGCATGCGGCTTCAATATCTGCAAGACGGCGTGCCAGCAGCGTAGCGGGAGAAGGCGCGGGGGCTCCCTGCTCCACGGCTAATGACTTCACCTGGCCAGTGTAATTTCGAATCGCCGCCACCACATCAGCACCCAACCAATTGCTCACCGGCAGTAGCGGCACAATGATAAAAACAAGGCCCGCAATGGCGCTAAGCGAAAAAATTGGTCCGGTCATGACGTTGATGGCAGCGGAAATCAGCGGCACCGTCGAAACTGCCAAGGCCGTCCCAGTTTCCATGCCGGTGGCACGCATGGCGAAAAACACCACGAACGCCAGCACCGCGCCGGAAAAAATCCTGAAGCCCATGATTAACCTGCCATGTCTAGAGGGGGAAACCCGCCAAGCCATCGATCATTTACGCCAACATAACACCCTTTAAAACCAAATGCTGCAATCGCCAGGCCTTCGATGAACGAAAAAGATCTTTGCTCGGCGGATTTTGCAGACCAATGTTGTTGCCAATCCACGCCATCCCTACCGCCCCATCCGCGCCGGGTTATTCATGGTACTGGAAGCGGCATCAGCCCCACCCAGGCCCGGCCGCCCAATATTGCCGAACAGCGCCTGCAACATGTTCCGCTCGGTCCCCGGCACCGGGGTTTCGCGTGACACCATGCCAACATCCCGCCCATCCTCGGGCTTCAATTCGCGAATATCCTGCACCACGCCGCGCCGATCAAAGCTGATCGCCACCACAACACGGTCACGCAATTCCAGGTATCGGCCTGGCATCACCTGGGTATTGCCGCTGATATAATACCAATTCTCCTCATCGAAGGTGCCGCGCGCCGTGGGCGGGCCCAGCAATGCCAGCACATCGCCGCGGGTCTGCACCCCCTTGGTCACCTGAGAAAGCCTCTCCGCATCCACGCGATTGCCGCGCGGCACCGGGGGCGGGGCCAGTTTTTCGCAGGCACCCAATGCCAGGGCCAGCAGCAATACCAGGGCGCCCATGCGGCGCTTGGCACGCGATTCTTCAGCCATGTTGCGGTTCCCAGCCCAAGATGCCCCGTTCAAGATTGACCATTCGCCGCTCCGGACCCATGTCCAGGTTGTTCGTTAGACACCCCGGGCCTCTGGGGTCAACCGCTGGCTTCCGGACTGGGAAGGGATCAATGGGTTTGCTGAGCGCCTTGCGCCGCCCGCCGCATGAAAGAGCAGGCTTTACCCTTTACGGCGCGGCCGTTGCCGCCGCCCGCGCGCCCTATTTCTACGCCGATCTTGGCGTGCGCGATTCGGTGGAAGGCCGGCTTGATCTGATCCATCTGCATGCCGCGCTGCTGGTCCGCCGCCTTAGGCGCGATACCGACAAGCGCGGCCCCGCTTTGGCCCAAGCCGTATTCGACGCCATGTTTTCCGACATGGATGTCAATCTGCGCGAAATGGGCGTGAGCGATCTGGTGGTCGGCAAGCGCGTGCGGGGATTGTGGGAGGCGTTTCACGGCCGCGCCATTGCCTATGAAGCCGCGCTGGATGGGGCTGACCCCGCCGCGATGGCCGCGGCCTTGGCGCGCAATGTCTGGCGCACGGACGAAGCCGGCCCCGCAGCCCAGCGCCTGGCACGGATTGCCTTCGCCCAGGCGGAAGCCTTGCAAACCCAGGATTTTGAACGGCTTCTGGCCGGTAAGGCGCAGTTCCTGGCGCCGGAAGCCATTGGCGATGCAACCTGAATTTTCGCGCCGGCAGCTTCTGACCGACCCGCCCCAGGCCGGCATCACGGAAGTGCTGGAAGCCAATCCCGCCGAATGTGCCGCGCTGGCGGAGCGCTTCGGGATCGAAGCCTTGCGCCATTTCAGCGCGCGCTACACCCGCAAGCCCTATCCGGGCGGTGGCCTGATGCTGACCGGGCGGATCAGGGCCGAAGCGGTGCAGCTTTGTGTGGTGAGCTTGGAGCCGGTGACCGAGCATTTGGACAAGCCCTTCACCCTGGTTGTGCTGCCCCCCGAAGCTGCGCCTTCCGAAGACCCGGATGGCCCCGATGAGATCGAGGCCGACGCAACCGGCCATTTCGACCTGGGCGAGGCCTTGGCCGAGGAATTGTCGCTCTCGCTCAACCCCTATCCACGCGCCGCCGGGGCCCATTTGCCGGCGGGGCTCGACGAAGAAGCCGAGGAAGCCCCGCGCAACCCCTTCGCCAAGCTGGCGGTGCTGAGGGGCGGCAAGGGCTGAACCAGCCCCGCCGCATGCTTGCGCCCCTGTGAAGCTGGTGCTAAGTGCCCGCCCTTGTTCAAATCCACAGTTACGTTTGAGTGAAAGAGACCCGGCGCCATGGCCGTTCCGAAAAGAAAGACTTCGCCTTCCCGCCGCGGCATGCGCCGCAGCCATGAAGCGCTCAGCAGCTCTGCGCATCATGAATGCGCCAATTGCGGCGAATTGAAGCGCCCGCATCATGTCTGCTCCCATTGCGGCTATTATGATGGCCGTGAAGTGGTGGCGGCGGATCGCCTGAAGCCGGCCGTCCGGCTCTGATCCCCCGCTTCCCAGGGCGCCGAGGCTCCCACGATGGCTGATACGGGGTCCGCCTTTTCCCTGGCAATTGATGCCATGGGTGGGGATGCGGCGCCTGAGGTCGTGCTTGATGGCCTGGAATTGGCCGCCGAGCGGCATCCGCAGGCGCGTTTCCTGCTGGTGGGGGATGAGGCGCGCGTGGGTGGCGCTTTGGCGCGGCGCAAGCGTGCCGCGCGTGTCTGCAGCCTCCGCCATGCGCCGGAAGTGGTCTCGGGTGATTTGAAGCCGACGGCAGCCTTGCGCATGCGCGGGTCTTCCATGCGGATTGCCATTGATGCGGTGGCAGCGGGTGAAGCTTCGGGCATTGTGTCGGCTGGGAATACCGGGGCGCTGATGGCGCTTGCGAAGATTGTCATCAAGACCATGCCGGAGATCGATCGGCCCGCGCTGGCGGCGATTGGTCCTTCGGCGCGGGGCGATGTTGTTCTGCTCGATCTTGGTGCCAATGTGCAATGCGATGCGCGCAACCTGGTGGAATTCGCCATCATGGGCGACGCTTTCGCGCGTGTGGCGCTTGGCCTGACTGCGCCGAGCATTGGCCTGCTGAATGTGGGCAGTGAGGAATTGAAGGGCGATGACCGTGTGCGCGCGGCGGCCGAGATTTTGCGCGATTCGCATGTGGGCGCCCAATTCCGTGGCTTCATCGAAGGCCATGACATTACCGCGGGCACCGTGGATGTGGTGGTGACGGATGGCTTTACCGGCAATGTCGCGCTGAAAACGGGCGAAGGGGCGCTCAAGCTGATGCGCGATTTGCTGCGCCAGGTCTTTACCAGCAGCGTGCCTGCCAGGCTTGGCTATTTGCTGGCGCGCCCGGCGCTTGATCGGTTGCGCGAATGGATGGACCCGCGCCGCTATAATGGCGCCATCCTGCTTGGGTTGAATGGCGTGGTGGTGAAATCCCATGGCGGGACGGATGCGCTTGGTTTCGCCCATGCCGTGGATGTGGCCATGGATATGGTAACGCATGGCTATAATGATCGCATCAAGGATGGATTTGACCGGCTTGCCGGCCGCAACAGGCTGGCGCCTTCGCCAAACTGATGTAGCTTAGCGCCATGGTCATGCGTGCCTTGATCGCCGGCTGCGGCGGCTACCTTCCCCCCTTGCGGCTTTCCAATGATGAATTGGCGGCGCGGCACGGGCTTGAAACATCGGATGCGTGGATTCAGGAACGCACAGGCATCAAATACCGCCATGTGGCCGCAGCCGATGAAGCGGCTTCCGATCTGGCCGCGGCTGCGGCGCGCGCGGCTTTGGCGGATGCTGGTG
This sequence comes from Roseomonas sp., assembly GCA_044235135.1. Lineage (GTDB taxonomy): Bacteria > Pseudomonadota > Alphaproteobacteria > Acetobacterales > Acetobacteraceae > Neoroseomonas. The sequence goes on from JBIIIE010000038.1 coordinate 11,208, forward strand.
TGGCGCCGGAAAAGGTTGATGGCATTATCGTCGCCACCACCACGCCAGATTCGGGCTTTCCCGCCACGGCGGCACGCGTGCAGGCCAAGATTGGCGCCGGTCCCGGCTTTGCCTTCGACATCACCGCCGCCTGCACCGGCTTCATCTATGGGCTTTCCATCGCGGAAGCCATGATGCGCGCGGGCCATGCCCGGCATGTGCTGGTGATCGGCGCTGAGGTCTATACGCGCATCATGGATTGGACCGATCGCGGCACTTGCGTGCTGTTCGGCGATGGCGCCGGCGCGGTGCTGCTGAGTGCGGGCGAAGGTGCCGGCACCAATCAGGATCGCGGCCTGCTTTCCACGCATCTGCATGCCGATGGCCGGCATGGCGATATCCTGTTTGTCGAAGGCGGCGCCGGTTCCACCGGTGGCACAGGCTTGTTGCGTATGGCCGGCAAGGAAGTTTTCCGCCACGCCGTTTCCAAACTTGCCGCGGTGGTGGATGAGGCTTTGGCCGCCAATGGCTTGACCCATGCGGATATTGATTGGCTGGTGCCGCACCAGGCCAATCAGCGCATCATTGAAGCCATGGGCAAGAAATTGCACCTGCAACCGGGGCGTGTGGTGGTGACGGTGGATCGCCATGCCAATACCTCGGCTGCCTCCATCCCGCTGGCACTGGCGGAAGCGCGCGGTGATGGTCGCATCAAGAATGGCGATCTGGTCGTTATGGAAGCGATTGGCGGGGGGCTGACCTGGGGGTCCGCCATTGCGCGTTTCTAAGATTTCATGCGGCAGGCGGTTGACGCCGCCACGGGAAGCCGGTTTGCTGTAGGTAACAGGGATAAATCGGGGCGGGGTCAATGGAAACCATGACGCGGGCCAATCTGGCCGAGGCGATCTATGCTCAGGTTGGGCTTTCACGCAATGAAAGCGCCGATCTGTTGGAATCGGTATTGGAACGAATTTCCGCCGTGCTGGAATCAGGTGAGTCCGTAAAGATATCCTCCTTCGGGACCTTCCTGGTGCGCCAGAAGGGCCAGCGCATTGGCCGCAATCCGAAAACCGGCGTTGAAGTGCCGATCCTGCCGCGCAAGGTGCTTTCCTTTCGCCCATCGCAAGTGCTGAAGGCGCGGATCAACAATGAAGATGTGGAAGACGAAGCATGAGCGATACTGATGATGCGGATGACAAGGGGCGCCCGCGCAAGGCGCCGACGGCCTTTCGCACCATCAGTGAAGTCGCCGATGATTTGAATATTCCGCAGCACGTATTGCGGTTTTGGGAAAGCAAATTCCCGCAACTGAAGCCGCTGAAGCGCGGCGGTGGGCGGCGCTATTACCGGCCAGAGGATATCGCGCTGCTGAAGCGCGTGGGCGACCTGCTCTATAATCAGGGCTATACCATCAAGGGTGTGCAGCGCCTGCTGCGCGATGGCACGGATGAAGGCCCGGGTCCCGTTGCGCTGGAATTGCCTTTGGGTGATCCTCCGCCGGCGGCGGAAGCATCCGAAGCCTTGGCGCTGAAGGTGGCTTTGGCGGAGCTTGAGGATATTGCGCGCGCCTTGCATCGGCTGGCGGCTTAAGCGGCTTTTTCCTGCGGCCTGATTTTATCGCGGGGGTGGCAAGCCAGGATTTTGGGTGCTAATCAGCTTTTCGTCGGAGCGTAGCGCAGCCTGGTAGCGCATCAGTCTGGGGGACTGGGGGTCGTGGGTTCGAATCCCGCCGCTCCGACCATTTCCTGAAAAATCTTTTTGGCCTCGGTATTTTGCTTTGGCGCTTTGGGCAGAGGCTTGATCAATTTCCAGCCAGGCCCGGCTGTGCTTCATCTGGCGCCAGCGGGCGCCATCTTTTCCTGCGCCACAATTTCCGCCGCCCCGCCAAGCGGCGTGCCTTCCCCTTGGAGAGTATGGGTATCAGCGCTAGGCTTCCTCAGAAGGGGGAAATGGAAAACCCCAAGCCAGAGGAGGGCTTCATGACATACATGATGAAACGTCGCACATTGGCGCGCCTTGGTTTTGGGGCCGGCGCCATTCTGGCCGCACCAGGCATTGGCCGCGCGCAGGGCAGCTTTCCCGAACGTACCCTTGAAGTCGTGACGCATGCCGGCGTCGGCGGCGGCACGGATATCACCGCGCGCATGATGATGGTGCAGGCCGCGGGTGAGTTCAAACAGGAATTGGTTGTGGTGAACCGCACCGCCGGCAGTGGCGCGCAGGCGCTGCAATATCTGGCATCGAAGCCCGCCGATGGGCATACGATCATTCTGGTCACGCAGACCCACTTGCTCACGCAAATCCGCAACCGCAACGTGCCGCAATTTTCCGAGCTTGTGCCTTTGGCCCGCGCCACCGATGACCCGCAATTGGTATTGGTGCGGCGCGAAAGCCCCTTCCGCACCGCGGCTGATCTTGTAGCCGCGGGCAAGCAGCGTTCCTTGCGCTTTGGCGGCACGCATGTGGGCGGCGTTGACCATATCGCGATTTTTTCCTTTGGCCGCGCGGCGAGCATGCAACAGCCAACCCTGGTGCCCTTCCGGGGCGGTGGGGAGATTGTGATCAATCTGGTTGGGGGGAATACGGATTCTGCCCTGGTCAATCCTGCCGAAGCGGAAGCGCAATTGCGGTCCGGGGAATTGCGCCCGCTATTGGCGCTTTCGGAAAAGCGCTTGCCCGGTTTTCCTGATCTGCCAACCGCCAA
>JBIIIE010000039.1:0-13885 GCA_044235135.1 Roseomonas sp.
AGCCCTTTGGCCAATTGCTGATCCGCCAGGTGGATGAATGGCGCGCGGTGGATGACCGCACCATCGAAATCCGCCTGAAGCGCGCCTTTCCCTTGCTGCTGGATGCCTTGGCGAAGCCTGACTCATCCGTGCCCTTCATCATGCCCGAACGCCTGGCGGAGACCGATCCCAATCGCGGTGTTACGGAAATGATCGGCTCCGGCCCTTATCGCTTTATTGCCGGCGAATACAATTCCGGCAGCCGTGTGGTTTATGAGAAGTTTGACGCCTATCAGCCGCGCCAGGAAGCCCCTTCCTGGACATCAGGGGCGAAGATCGCGCATTTCCGGCGCATTGAATGGCATATCCTGCCCGACCCCGCGACCGCGGCGGCGGCCTTGCAGAATGGCGAGGTTGATTGGTGGGAAAGGCCGCATCCGGATTTGCAGCCTTTGCTTGCCCGCGCGCGTGATGTGCGCCGCGAAGTGTCTGACACGGGCGGGCGGCTTGCCGTGATGCGGATGAATAATCTGCACCCGCCCTTTGATGATGTGCGCATCCGCCGCGCTGTCAGGCTTTCGGTCTTGCAGGAAGATTATATGCGCGCATCACGCGGGGATGACCGCACCGATTGGGATCTCTGCCGCAGCCTTTGGCCGCGCGAGACACCCTATTACGAGGATTTGGGTGAGGCGATGATGCCGGGCAGCCTGGACCGCGCCCGCGCTGCGCTGCGCGAAGCGGGCTACGCCAATCAGCGCGTTGTCGTGATCAATCCTACGGATTTCCCGGATATCGGGCCGCTCGGCCAAGTGACCGCAGATCGGTTGAAGCGGATTGGCATGAATATCGAATTGGCGGAAAGCGATTGGGGCACGGTGGTGCAGCGCCGCAGCAATCGCGAGGCGGTGGAACGTGGCGGCTGGTCCATCCTGCATACCACGGGCGGCGCAACGGCTTGGGCCAATCCCGCCGTTTCCTTCCTGGTGCGCGGCCAGGGCACGGGCGGCTGGTTTGGGTGGTGGAAAAGTGATGAGGCGGAAGCCCTGGCGGAATCCTGGCTATTCGCGCCGCATGAGGCGGAACAGAAGCGAATCGCCGCACAGCTTGGGCGTCATGCTCTGGAAGACGCGGCCTTCATTCCGCTCGGCCAATTCAGGATACGCACCGCCTTCCGGCGCAATATCACGGGGATTTTGCAGGGCTCATCGCCCTATCCCTGGAATGTCCGGCGGGTCTAACGCGTAATTGCTGCGCCTGCGAAGCTGGGGCCTCGCGGTGCGCGGCACAAACCGGCATGATGGGGTTCAATTGAGGGGTAACGACAGGAATGGATGACGCGAAAAAAACGCCGGTTGAGGATACGCGCACGGCGCGCGTCACCGCCGAAGAAGCGCTGGCCATGCATCGGGAAGGCCGTCCCGGCAAGCTTGAAATTCGGCTCACCAAGCCGCTGATCACCGCGCGGGATTTGAGCCTGGCCTATTCGCCAGGGGTGGCGGAGCCCTGTTTGCATATCCATCGCGACCCGACCCTTGCTTATGATTATACCTCCAAGGGTAATTTTGTCGCGGTCATTTCCAATGGCACGGCGGTGTTGGGCCTTGGTAATCTGGGCGCGCTCGCCTCGAAGCCCGTGATGGAAGGCAAGGCCGCGCTATTCAAGCGCTTCGCCGATGTGGATTCCATGGATCTTTGCGTGGATACGGAAGACCCTGACGCTTTCATCAATGCCGTTCGCTATCTGGGCCCCACCTTTGGCGGGATCAACCTGGAAGACATCAAGGCGCCGGAATGCTTTGTGATTGAACAGCGCCTGCGCGAATTGATGGATATTCCAGTCTTTCATGATGATCAGCATGGCACGGCGATTGTCGCCGCCGCCGGCTTGATCAATGCCTGCCATTTGACCGGGCGCGATTTGAAAACGACGAAGCTGGTGATCAATGGCGCCGGTGCTGCTTCCATCGCCTGCGCTGAATTGGTCAAGGCCATGGGCATGCGGCCCGAAAATGTGATCCTGTGCGACACCAAGGGCGTGATCTGGCGTGGCCGTCAGGAAGGGATGAATCAGTGGAAATCCGCCCATGCGGTGACGACTTCCGCGCGCACGCTCACGCAGGCGCTTGATGGCGCCGATGTGTTTTTCGGCCTTTCCGTGAAGGGCGCGCTGACGCCTGAGATGATCAGGGCCATGGCGCCGAAGCCGATCATTTTCGCCATGGCCAATCCTGATCCGGAAATCACGCCGGATGAGGCGCGCGCCGCGCGGCCTGATTGCATCATCGCGACCGGACGTTCGGATTACCCGAACCAGGTCAATAACGTGCTGGGCTTTCCCTTCATCTTCCGGGGTGCGCTGGATGTGCGCGCTTCCACCATCAATGACGCGATGAAAATCGCCGCTGCTGAATCGCTCGCCATGCTGGCGCGCGAAGATGTGCCGGAAGAAGTCTCCGGCGCAGGTGCCGGCATGGCGTTGCGTTTTGGGCCTGAATACATCATCCCCAATGCCTTTGACCCGCGGCTGATTTCGCGGGTTTCACCCGCCGTTGCCAAGGCCGCAATGGAAAGTGGCGTGGCGCGCAAACCCTTGCCGGATTTGCAGCGCTATGCGCGGGATTTGGCGAATAGGCTGGATGCGACTGTTGGTGCCTTGGAAGCCATTGCGGAAAGCGTGCGGCAGCACCCGAAGCGCGTGGTATTCGCGGAAGGCGAGGAAGAAAAGGTGATCCGCGCCGCGATTGGCTTTCGCAATGCGGGCTATGGCACGCCCATTCTGGTGGGACGGGAAGATCGCATTACGGCTGTCGCCAATGCCATCGGCATTCCCCTGCCCGATGGCATTGAAATTCAGAATGCGCGCATTTCTGAATCCACGCGGCGCTATGCGGAATTCCTTTACGGCAAGCGCCAGCGCGATGGCTTTTTGCAACGCGATTGCCAGCGGCTGGTCAATCAGGACCGCAATGTCTTTGCCGCCTGCATGGTCGCAACCGGTGAGGCAGATGCGGTGGTGACCGGCACCACGCGTTCCTATTCCGCCGCGCTTGAAGGCATCAGCATGGCGATAGACCCCGTGCCGGGGCGCGTTGCCTTTGGGGTTTCCATCATCATCTCGCGCCAAGCCGGCACGGTGCTGGTGGCTGATACCGCCATTCATGAAAGGCCGGATGCGGCCACACTCGCCGGCATTGCACGCGGATCTGCGGCGGCGGCAAGGCGTTTGGGGCTGGAACCGCGCGTGGCGTTTCTTTCCTTCTCAACCTTTGGCGATCCGCGCGGCACCATCCCGGGCAGCATTCGTGAAGCGGTGAAGCTGCTGACTGAACGCGGCGCGGATTTTGAGTTTGACGGCGAAATGTCCGCCGATGTCGCGCTTGATCCCACATTGCGGGCAGCGCTCTATCCCTTCTGCCGCCTGACCGGGCCGGCCAATGTGCTGATCATGCCCGGCATTCATGCGGCGCATATCCTCACGCGCGCCGTGCCGCGGCTTACCAGCAGCACGGTGATCGGACCGTTGCTGACCGGGCTCTCGCATTCGGCGCAAATCGTCCCCATGCAAGCAGGCGTCAATCAAATCGTGGATGTGGCCTGCCTTGCCGCGCATGCTGCCGTGCCGCGCGGATAGGCATGCGGGCTGTCCATTTGCGCTGATGCTTTTGGGTGTGATGTGACACAGCAGAACGAGGATCCAGCGCACCCCCCAGAAAGGCTTGACCATTTCATGGCGCGCGCCGCTTCTGCCTATTACGCGGCGCAAGATCCGTTTCAAGATTTCGCAACATCGCCTGAAATATCTCAGGCTTTCGGTGAATGCCTGGGACTTTGGGCGGCAGTCACCTGGCAGGCCATGGGCCGACCTGACCCGGTTTTGCTGGTGGAATGTGGGCCAGGGCGCGGCAGCCTGATGGCGGATGCGTTGCGGGCGATCGCGGAAATGATGCCGGCGTTTCGCGCCGCCTTGCGCGTGCATCTGGTGGAGGCATCGCCGCGTTTGCGCAACGCCCAAGCCACCAAGCTGCGTGCTGACGATATCACCTGGCATGAAGATGTGGCTGCATTACCGGAAGCGCCGATGATCCTGCTGGCCAATGAATTTCTTGATGCGCTGCCCATCCGCCAATTCATCCGCCGAGGCGCTTCATGGCACGAACGCCATGTGGCATGCGGCGCTTTTGTTGAATTTCCCTGCGATGTCGCTTTGCCTGCAGATGCGCCCGAAGGCGCCATTCAGGAAGTGAATGAAGCCGCGCAGCGCTTTGCCATCTGGCTCGGCGCGCGGCTCAAGCGGCATGGCGGTGCGGCGCTGCTGATTGATTACGGGCCGGCGGAAAGCGGTTTCGGTGATAGCCTGCAAGCCATGCGCGCGGGCCAGCCCGTTGATCCTCTGAGCGCGCCTGGTGAGGTGGATATTACCGCGCATGTGGATTTCGCGACCTTCGCTGCCGCTGCGCGCGCCGCTGGCGCCGTGGCCCACGGACCGCTGCCGCAAGGCGTGTTTCTGCAGCGGCTTGGCTTCATGACACGGGCCGCGATGCTCGCCCGGCTTGATCCCGCCCGCGCCCAGGCGCAGCTTGCCGCGGCGTATCGGCTGACCGCGCCGGAAGCCATGGGGCGCCTGTTCAAGGCACTCGCTCTATGCGATTCAAATCTGCCGATACCCGCTGGATTCGAAACCGCATGAGCGCTGAATTCCTGACTGCCGATCCCTTGCGCCTGCCGCGCCTGAGACACAGCTTTTTCACGCGCAATGGCGGTGTTTCGACAGGCGCCTTTGCATCGCTGAATTGCTCGCTCTCCGGCAAGGATGATGCAGCGGCGGTGCGCGAAAACCGCAGCCGCGCCGCCGCAGCGCTTCGGCTTGAACACAGCATGCTTTGCGGGCTGACGCAGGTGCATGGCAAGCGCGTGGTGGTGGCAGAGGAACCTTGGCCTGAAAACCAACGTCCTGAAGCCGATGGCGTGGTGACACGCCGCGCGGGTGTCGCGCTTGGTATCATCACCGGTGATTGCGCGCCTGTGCTCTTCGCAGATCCGGTCGCCGGCGTGATCGGCGCCGCCCATGCCGGCTGGCGCGGCGCGGTGGCTGGCGTATTGGAAGAAACCGTGTTTGCCATGGAAACGCTTGGCACCGCGCGGCGCGATGTTATCGCCGTGGTCGGTCCCTGTATTCATCAACCATCTTATGAAGTCGCCGCGGATTTACGCGATGCGGTTCTGGCGCGTGATCTGGCCGATATGCGGTTTTTCGCACATGGCAAGCGCGAGGGGCGCTGGCAATTTGATCTGCCCGGCTACTGCGCCGCGCGACTTTTAGCGCTTGACGTCGCGGTCAGCATCATGACGCATGATACGCTGGCAGATGAGGCGCGGTTTTTCAGCCATCGCCGCAATACGCTGGCCGGCGGCGGGCCGATTGGCCATCAATTATCGGCGATTGTGATTGATGATCGCGGCCCCCAAGGGCTTGGCTCACCGCCGTGACACGGGCTGCGATCATCCACCGGTGAGCCTACCTCTGCGGAAAAACCTATTTTGCTCTGGCAATTGCGCGGCGAGACATGATAAGCTTACTCTAAACTATGGAGGATTCGAATGCTCAATCATGATCAACCATCGCGCCGCGCGGTGCTTGCGCTGACCCTGGCGGGCGCTGTTCTCCTGCCACGGAAGGGCTTCGCAAGCCTACCCCCAAATGTGCAAACCGCGATTGATAAAATCCGCGCGGGTCGCACCGCACAAGAAGGCCGCATTACGCTCCGCCTGCCCGCCATCGCCGAGAATGGGAACACGGTGCCGCTGAGCATCATAGTGGAAAGCCCGATGACCGCTGCTGACCATGTCAAGACAATTCATGTCTTCGCCACTGGCAATCCTACCCCAGAAGTCGCGGCGTTTCACCTGACGCCGGCAATGGGTCGCGCCAATGCGGATACGCGCATTCGCCTCGGCCAGACGCAGGACGTGGTGGCATTGGCCGAAATGGCTGATGGCAGCCTGTTCATGGCGCGTGCTGAAGTAAAGGTTACCATTGGCGGCTGCGGCGGCTGAAGCAGAAGGAAAGCGCATCATGTCATCACCCATCGGGCAACCCCGCCTTCGCCTTCCTTCCCAGGTCAAGGCCGGCGACGTCATCGAAATCCGTACCCTGATCAACCACGTTATGGAAACCGGCCATCGCCGCAATCCGGAAGGCCAGGAAATTCCGCGCGACATCATCAAGCGCTTCGAAGCGCGCTTTGAGGGTCAGTTGGTTTTCGCGATGGACCTGGCGCCGTCCATCTCGGCCAACCCCTATATCGCTTTTCCCTTCAAGGCTGAACGCGCCGGCCGCTTTGAACTGACCTGGACCAATGATGCCGGCGAAACACGCCGCGCCAGTGCTGAATTGAAGCTTGGGTGAAGGGTGCTCCGCCTATTAGGGCGATGGTATCTTTCGGGGGAGACGCATGATCACACGCCGCGACCTGCTGGCGGCCAGTGCGGCGCTTGCACCTATATACAAGGCGCGCGCTGAGTCACCCAGCCAGGCGGAACTGCTGCGCTTCACGCCTGTCGGCCAGGTTACGCTGATTCATATGACGGATCTGCACGGCCAATTGATGCCGATGTTCTTCCGTGAAGCCTCCGCAAAGATCGGCGTGGGTGAGGCGCGCGGCAAGTTGCCGCATGTCACGGGTGAGGCCTTCTTGGCCGAATTCGGCATGGCGCGCGGTACGCCCCTTGCCCATGCGTTGACTGATCTGGATTTCGTTGACCTTGCCAAGCGTTTTGGCCCGATGGGGGGGGTGGATCGTATCGCCACCATTATCAAGGCTATTCGTGCTGAACGCCCCGGGCGCTGCCTGCTGCTGGATGGCGGCGATACGTGGCAGGGTGGCTGGACCAATCTGCAGACCAAGGCCGCCGATATGGTGGCGGTGCAAAAGGCTTTGGGTGTTGAAGCGATGGTGGGCCATTGGGAATTCACCTATGGCGCCGATCATGTGAAGGAACTCGTGAAGGGGCTCGGCTTTCCGTTCCTTGGCGGCAATATTCAAGACCGCGAATGGAATGAGGATGTCTTTCCAGACCACGCCATGTTTGAACGCGGTGGGGTAAAGATTGCGGTGATCGGCCAGGCCTTTCCCTATACGCCCATCGCCAATCCGCACTGGATGTTTCCGGATTGGGAATTTGGCATTAAGGAAGACAAGATTGCAGCGCGGGTGCAAGCAGCACGCGATGCAGGGGCCGGGCTTATTGTGCTGCTGTCCCATAATGGCTTCGATGTGGACAGGAAACTTGCCAGCCGCGTTCCTGGTATAGATGTGATTCTGACCGGCCATACGCATGATGCGCTGCCAACCCCAGTGCGGGTGGGTCAGACGCTGTTGGTAGCAACCGGTGCCTGCGGCAAATTCATCAGTCGGCTTGACCTTGATGTGCAAGGCGGGCGCATTGCCACGTATCGCCATGCACTTATCCCTGTGTTCAGTAATGCGATTGCGCCAGATACGGAAATGACCGCGCTGGTACAGCGCCTGCGTGAACCCTTTGCCAAGGATTTGGCGCGGGTCGTGGGCCGTACCGAAAGCCTACTTTGGCGCCGCGGCAATACCGCCGGCACCTGGGATGATGTGATTTGCGATGCGCTGCTGGAACAGCGCGATGCCGAGATTGCGCTGTCACCAGGTTTTCGCTGGGGCACCACGCTGCTGCCCGATACGGATATCACGGCCGAGGATGTCTGGGCGCAAACCGCCATCACCTATCCAGCCGCTTATCGCAGCATGATGAAGGGTGCGGCGATCAAGGCGTTGCTGGAAGATATCGCCGATAACCTCTTCAACCCCGATCCCTTCTATCAGCAGGGCGGGGATATGGTGCGCACAGGTGGCATTACTTTCACGCTTGATATCGCCGCACCTTCGGGTCAGCGCGTTTCCAATTTGCGGCTGAAGCGCAATGGCGAGGCCATTGACGCGTCACGCGATTATGTCGTGGCCGGTTGGGCGAGCATCAATCAGGCGGTGGAAGGCCCGCCGATCTGGGATTTGGTGTTTCGCCATTTGGGCAAGGGGCCGCTGAATGTAACGCCGCGCAATGACATAGATTTGCGCGGGGTGTGAAGCGTTTGCGGCGGCGGCCCCTGCTGTTACACTACATCAACAAACGATCTTCAATGGCCTGAATGGCCGCACGCGCGCAATTATCATCCTCGGCTCCGCTGGGTGCGCCCGAAATACCAATGCCGCCCACAATGGATCCCGCTGCTTCCACCGGCACACCGCCACCCAAAAAGATATAGCCTGGGATATGGCGTATGGCGCTGTTCAATTGTCCAGCTTGGGTCAGGGTGGAAAGCTCCTCGGTCCTGGCGCGGAAGGAAACGGCGGTGCGCGCCTTGGCTATGGCCGTATCCGGGGTATGCGGGCCGGCGAGTGTATCGCGCAGCATCACTTGCGGAACGCCAAAACGATCAACCACGGCAACTGCCACCTGAAAGCCGCGTTTGCGGCAATCGGCGAGTGCCGCTTCAGCCAATTCAAGCGCAACCTTCGGGGCCATAACGCGAAAGGTCACGAATTCGTCTGCGGCTTTTGCAGGCGCGCCAGAAGACAGCGCGAAGATGAACAGGAGGATGGCGGCGGTCTTCTTCATGGCATTTCCCCAATTGGCTACGGCGGCAATCGGGCCATTAGCGCTTCCGCCTGTTGCCAGAAAAAAAGATCGCCCTGATAGCCGATGATACGCCCGATTTCATGATTATCGGCAAGCAGGATGAAGCTTGGTGTCACGCGCCAATCCCGCAGATGGCGCAAATCCTCCGGCAGGCCGCGGGCGGTATCAACGCGCCTGAGCGGGGCCCGGCGCCCGAGATTGGATTGGTTCCAAGCCCTTTCGCCGATTTCGGCCAGCCATCGCTTGCACCATGGGCAATCATGCCGTTCCAGCATGATGAAAGAGGCACTCTGCGCCGCAGCTGTCCCCGTAAGGAGCAATGCCGCCCCAAAACCTGGCAGGCTGCGGCGCAAAAGGTTCATTTGGCGCCAGTTGCGCGGCGCAGATAGGCGATCAGATCATTCAATTGCTGCTCATTGCGCAGCCCGGCAAAGGCCATGGACCCACCAGGGATCACCGCTTTAGGATTGGCGAGGTAGGCGCGCAGCGTCGCTTCATCCCATTTCAGCCCTTCGCCCGCCTTGGCGCGTAGCGCGGCAGAATAGCGAAAGCCGTCAACACTGCCTGCAGCCCGATCAAAAACACCATAAAGGTTGGGGCCCACGCCATTGCGCCCGCCCTGATCAACCGTGTGGCAAGCGCGGCATTGGTTATAAACTCTCTGTCCAGCATCAGCATCCTGCGCGGAGGCTGCAGCTGAGACAACAACAAAACTTGAAGCCAGCATGAACAAACGTAGTTTCATCTTACCTCTCCCGGTTGAGAAATTGGGCCCCATGATTTCGGGACAAAATTATTTATTGACCGCCGAAAAATCGGTGGCTAGGCTTGATTATCGTCAATGAAAAGCGTTCACGCAAGATGTTTTGGGGAGGGGAAAAAGGGTCATGAAATTTAAGATTTTACTCGGCCTGATGTTGTTGTCGGGCGGTCCGGTTTTGGCGCAGGCAAAGGATACCGCCCTGTTGATTGGCGGCTGCCAGGGCTGCCATGGTGTATCGGGTCAAGGTGGCAGCGGTATTCCTTCCATCAAGGGCACGCATAGCCGCGATGAATTTATCGCGCTGATGCGCAGCTTCAGCGCCAATGAAAAGCCGGCGACCGTCATGGGGCGCATCAGCCGCGGCTATACGCCGGAACAAATCGCGCTTCTGGCCGCGCATTACGCGCGCCCGCAATAAGCCGGAGGAATAGGATCATGACCCTTTCACGCCGCAGTTTCTTCGCCGCCGCCGCTTTGCCCGCCGCACTCGCCGCGCCACGCCTTGCCCGTGCCCAAGCTGGCGCTGGGCGCGTTGTCATCATCGGTGGTGGCTTCGGTGGTGCATCCGCCGCCCGATTCGCGCGAGACAATTTTCCCGCGCTCAATATCACCTTGATCGAACGCAGCCGCACCTTCACCACCTGCCCCTATGGTAACCTAGTGCTGGCCGGCAAGCGCGATATGGCCAGCATCACCTTCGGCTATGAAAAACTTGCCGCGCGCGGGGTGCGTGTGGTGCATCAAAGCGTGGTTGCCGTGGATGCGGGCGCGAAGCAGGTGCGCCTCGCGGATGGGGCACAGGTGCCCTATGACCGGTTGATCATGTCGCCCGGCATTGATCTGCGCTGGGGTGCCATTGAAGGCTATGATGAAGCGGCGAGTGAACGCATGCCGCATGGCTGGGTGCCATCCTTGCAGCCGATTTCGCTATTGCGCCGGCAGCTGGAAGCCATGCCCGATGGCGGCAATTTCATTATGGTTATTCCGGATAATCCCTTCCGCTGCCCGCCTGGCCCTTATGAGCGGATCAGCATGGTCGCTGATTATCTGAAGCGCGCCAAGCCGCGCAGCAAGCTGATTGCGCTTGATGCGAAGAACGGGTTTTCCAAGCAGCCCCTGTTTCAGGAAGCTTGGCAAGAGCTCTATCCCGGCATCATCGAATGGCGCGGCGCTTCCAATGATGGCCGCGTGACGCGCGTCAATGCCGCCGCCATGGAAGTGGAAACGGAATTCGGCGAGAAGTTGAAGGGCGCCGTGGTCAATGTCATCCCGCCGCAAATGGCCGCGAAAATCGCGCGCGATGCGGGACTTGCCAATCAATCCGGTTGGTGTCCGGTGAAGCCTGCAACCTTTGAAAGTGCTCAGGTTGAAGGCATTTATGTGCTCGGCGATGCCACCATCGCTGCCCCGATGCCAAAATCCGGCTTCATCGCTTCATCCCACGCAAAACATGCGGTGGCGTGTGTTGCCGCATCACTTGCGGGTCGGGCGCCACCAGCGGCGACCCTTTTCAACACCTGCTACAGCCATGTGGGAGAGGATTACGGCATTTCCATCGTTGGCGTCTTCAGTGTCGGACCAAACGGCTTTGTTGAAAACCAAGGCTCAGGCGGGATCAGCCCACGCAATGCGACGCTCTCCGAAGAACGGCGCAAGGAACATCGGAAGCTTGAAGCGCTTTACGCCGATGGTTGGTATGACAGCATCACCGATGAGATGTTCGGCTAAGGTGGTAAGGTTGGATCTGCGCGATCTGTAAGGGAATGAACCATGAGTCTTGAAAAAGACCTGAAATCTTCCTCTCGGCGTGGTTTGCTGAGGGCGGCGGGGGTCGGTGCGGCAAGCCTTGCCAGTGCTGGTGGCATCGCCCAAGCGGCCGGCAATGCCGAGAACCAACCGCCCAACCTGCCCGAATGGTCGCGCAGCCTTGGCCCTGGCGTGATCGAGGAAACCTATGGCACGCGCAGCCGGCATGAAACCGCGGTGCGCCGCTATGTGCCCTGGCTGACGCCGGATCGGGTTTCGTCCATTTCCTTTACGCCGCTCGCTGAGATGCATGGCATTATCACGCCATCCGGCCTGCATTTTGAACGCCATCATGGTGGCGTGCCGGATATCGAGCCCGTGGATTATCGGCTGATGATCCATGGCATGGTGGAACGCCCGCTGATCTTCACTTTGGAAGATCTGAAGCGCATGCCATCCGTCTCCCGCATTCATTTCATCGAATGCCCGGCCAATGGCGGCATGGAATGGCGCGGGGCGCAGATGTCTGGCGTGCAATTCACCCATGGCATGCTTTCCTGTTCGGAATGGACCGGCGTGCCCCTGAAGCTACTGCTTGCGCAAGCTGGTCTGCGGAACGGGGCTTCCTGGCTTTTGGCTGAAGGTTCGGATGCGTCGCATCTGGCTCGCTCCATTCCCCTGGCCAAGGCGCTGGATGATGCGATCATAGCCTTTGGCCAGAATGGCGAAGCGGTGCGCCCGCAACAGGGCTATCCGGTGCGGCTGGTTTTGCCAGGCTATGAAGGCAATATGTGGATCAAGTGGCTGCGCCGCATTGAAGTCGGTGATCGGCCCTGGTTCACGCGTTGGGAAACGCGCACCTATTCGGATTTGATGCCCGATGGGCTTTCGCGCCAATTCACCTTCGTCAATGAGGTGAATTCGGTCATCACCGCGCCCTGCCCCGAAAAGCCGCTACGCGGACGGCCAGGCTTTGTGGAAATCTCGGGCCTCGCCTGGTCCGGCGCCGGGCGCATCACGCGCGTGGATGTCAGTGTGGATGGCGGCAATAACTGGCGGACCGCGGCCTTGCAGGGCCCGGTGCTGCCCAAGGCACTCACAAGGTTTCGCATCCCCTGGGAATGGGCAGAAGGCCAGACCGCCTATCTGCAAAGCCGCGCCATGGATGAAACCGGGCGGGTGCAGCCAAGCATCACAGCACTCCGCAACGCGCGGGGTGTTGAGAGCATTTATCACAAGAACAGCATCCATACTTGGCTGGTTGATCGCGACGGGACGGTGGTGAATGTCCAGATTGATGCTTAGGGCCGCGGGCTGCGCCGCCGCAGCCTTGCTGATGGCGGGCATTGTGAACGCGCAACAGGCGCCAAGCCCTTCCGGCGCCGTCAGTGAGCTTTATCGCCCTTTCACGGCGCCGCCGGGGGAGAGAACAAGCGCCAATGCGGCTTGGCCCGCCCCTAGCCTAGGTGCAGGGGCATTGCCAGCGCCAATCCCCGGTATCGGGCGCGTGGCGACAAGCGCTGAAATCGCCGGCTGGGATATCGCTGTCCGCGGTGATGGCCGTAACCTGCCGCCTGGCAGCGGAACAGCGCGTGAAGGTGAAGAACTTTATGTCACGCATTGCGCCGCCTGCCACGGCGATTTCGGTGAAGGTCTGGAACGTTGGCCGGCACTGATGGGCGGGCGCGACAGTTTGCGTTCTGAACAGCCAAAGCGCACCGTTGGGTCCTTTTGGCAGCACGCGCCAGTGGTGTTTGACTATATTCGCCGCGCCATGCCCTATGCCGCCCCACAAAGCCTTTCTAATGACGAGTATTACGCCATCACCGCCTATGTCCTTTTCCTGAATGAGCTGATCGGGGAAGAGGACAAGCTGGATGCCGCCAGCCTGTCAAAGCTTGCCATGCCCAATCGCGATGGCTTCGTACTGGAAGCGCGACCGGATACGGAAAACAGTGCCTGCATGAACAATTGCCGCCAAGGACGACCCGTGACGGTCACCATGGATAGCCGGCGTTTTGTTCAGCCCGGTTCGGGGTCTGGCACGGATCAGCCAGAGTAACCAGCCGTTCTTCGAACTTCAGTCCGGTTTCACGCGTGAATTGCCGAACCGGTTCTCGGTCTTTCTTATAGGCACGGCAAAAACGCCGGCGCGGGAATGCCGTCATGCTTGCTTGGCATGGGCAGCAGCTAAATCGTGCCGGATGATCGGGAATGGCGCTGGATGGACCCGCCTTTCAAGCAGCCTCCGCCGGCGGCACGCTGCCGGTGCGCGGCGTCATTGGCAAAAGCCTGTTCAGGCCGCTCATGTTCTCGAATAATGCCGCCACCTGCAAGGCGCGCGCATCCTGCCGTGGTGGCGCCACGATATGCAGCCCAACAGGCCGGCCATATTGATCAAAGCCGCACGGCACCGCGACAGCGGGGCAGCCCGCCAAGGTCGCAAAAGCATTGATCAGCGATCCACCCATGTAGTTTTCAAGTTTCTTGCCGCCAATGCTTTCCGGCGCGCGCAGCATCACATCAAAGGCCGGTGTCGCCGCGCCAGGTGTGATCAGCACATCATAGCGCTTGAACAAATCACGCATGCTCATGAAAAACCGCCGGCGTTCATGTTCCGCCCAGGCAAGGCGCGATGCGGTTTCCTGCAAGCCGCGTTCGGTTTGCCAGATGATGTCGGGCTTGATCTTATCCCGGTGCTCCTGCAGCATTTTTTCGCGGTCCACC
>JBIIIE010000296.1:0-3973 GCA_044235135.1 Roseomonas sp.
GATGCGGCAAGCTTTGCGCCCTTCCCGGTGCATCCTTTGCCGGCGCTCAGCCTTGATGCGCAGATCCCGAAAAAGGGTGACCAGCGCCAGATGGAACCCTGGCAGCGGCTTGGCACCTATGCCGCAGGCCTGGCGATTGACCATGCCGGGGCGCGCGGCCTGGTTGCTGATATGCATTTGGTTGTCGCCGCCGGCGGCGGTGAGCGTGACGTCGCGGTGGATGAGGCGGTGACGGCGGCGCTGACTTCCTGCGCGCCGGAAGCTTCTGGCGCGCTGCTGAATGAAAAGCTCGCCACTGAATTGCGGCCCACGCTGTTTCTGGCGCAGCTTTCCAATCTGCTCGCGGGCAATATCTCGATCGTGCATGGCGTGACGGGGTCTTCGCGTACGCTCATGGGGGAAGAGGAAGCGGCTGCCGATGCGGTGCGCATCGCCGCCGCGCGGCTGGCCGAAGGGCGCGGAGAGATTGCTTTGGTGGGCGGCGCTTTTGCGTCTCAGCGTTGGGATATGGTGCTGCTTTATGCGCCGGGCGGCGTGCTGTGGCAGGGCGATTACGCGCCGATTTCCGCGCGTGGCGTTGCGGGTGGCTTGATCCTTGGCGGCATGGCGGCGTTTCTGGTGTTGGAAACGGCGGAACATGCGCGCGCGCGCGGCGCCAAGGCACTGGCGCGGATTGGCGCGATTGCGTCTGACGCGGCGCATCAGCGCGTGGGTGGCGGTAGTGCAAAGGCGGCTGCCGCGCTGTGGCAGGGCATGGCGTGCGATACCGCTGTGCTTGGCGTGATTTCCGGCATGACGGGCGTGGCCGAAGTGCGGGTTGAAGAAGAAGCCTTCCTCGCCGGGCTTGGCGGCGCGGCGGTGCGGCGCAGCGGTTCCCTGCTGGGGCATGGGGTGGAAGCAAGCTTCCCGGCGAATATTGCCTTGGCCGCGCTGGCGCTTTCGCAAAACGGCTTCTATCCGAAAATGGACCCCGCCGATGCCGGTGATGGCGCGGTGGAGCGCATTCTGGTGACCGGCTTCGGCCAATGGCGCGGGGAAGCGCTTGCGCTGCTGGAGAAAGCGCCATGAAGGATCATCTGGGCCGCCCCTTGGTGGCGGTGACGGGGATTGGGCTGGTGAGCCCGCTCGGCTGGGGGTTGGAGAAGAATTGGGCGGCGCTTTTGGCCGGCACTTCCGGCATTACGCGCATTCGCCGCTTCGCGACCGATCATTTGAAAACCACCATGGCCGGCACAGTGGATTTGCCGGAAGAAGTGGCGGGTGCGGAACCCGTGCCGGCGCCGGTGCGTGTGGAGCGCATGGCGCAAGCGGCGATTACGGAAGCCTTGGCGCAGGCGGGTTTGTCGGTTGGGGATTTTCCCGGGCCGCTGATGCTCGGCATGCCGCCGGTGGAAATGGAATGGCCGCAGCGCGTAGCGTTGGCGCGGCGCGCGGGCGGGCATGATCACGCGGCGCTGTCCAAAACCAGTGTCGGCCAGCGCGATTTGTATGAGACCTTCCTTTATGGCGGTGTCGGCGAAAGGCTGGCGCTGCGTTTCGGCACCAAGGGCGCGCCGATAGCGATCACCACCGCCTGCGCCACCGGCGCTTCCGCCATTCAATTGGGCGTGGAGGCGATTCAGCGTGGCGAGGCGAAATCCGCCATCGCGCTCGGCACGGATGGTTCGGTGCAGCCGGAAGCGGTGATCCGCTTTTCACTGCTGTCTGCGCTTTCTTCCCGCAATGAAGACCCCACCAAGGCATCGCGGCCCTTTGAGAAATCCCGCGACGGTTTCGTGATGAGCGAAGGGGCGGCGGCGCTGATTCTGGAAGATTTGGAACATGCGCGCGCGCGTGGTGCCACGATCATCGGCCTTGTCAGCGGCTGCGGTGAGCGGGCGGATAATTTCCACCGCACGCGGTCCAATCCTGATGGGTCTTCCATCATTGGCGCCATGAAGAATGCGCTGGCCGATGCCGGCTTGCTGCCAGCCGATATTGGCTATGTGAACGCCCATGGCACCAGCACGCCGGAGAATGACAAGATGGAAGCGCTTGGCCTGCGCGCCGTTTTTAATGAGGCGCCACCGCCGATTTCGTCCAATAAATCCATGATCGGCCATACGCTTTCCGCTGCCGGCGCCATTGAAGCGGCTTTCAGCCTGCTATCGCTGCGTGACCAGATCCTGCCGCCCACCATCAATCATGTGGAACCGGACCCGACGCTTGGGTTGGATGTGGTGCCGAATGAAGCGCGGCGTGTTTCAGGCTTGCGGCATGTGCTTTCCAATTCCTTCGGCTTTGGCGGGCAGAATGTCTGCCTTGTGCTGAGTGCCGCGCCATGATGCGGGCCCTTCGTCTGCATGGGGATCGCGATTTGCGGTTGGAGGAACTGGCCCCGCCACCACCGCCCGCCGCGCATGAGGTACAGATCCGCATCCGCGCCGTGGCGCTGAACCATATTGATGTCTGGGGCTTTCGCGGCATGGCCTTCGCCAAGCGCAACCTGCCGCTGACGGTGGGTGCGGAAGCGGTTGGAGAGATTGTCGCGCTTGGTGCCGCCGTGACGGGCTGGAAGATTGGCGATCATGTCGCGCCCTATGGCGCGGCGACCTGTGGCGTTTGCAAGGCCTGCCGTGAAGGGCGCGATAATCTTTGCGAAGATGTCGGCGGCGTGAAGGGTTTCCATTTGGATGGCTTCGCGCAGGAGCTGATGAACCAGGATGCGCGGCTTCTGGTGCGCGTGCCTGATGCGCTTTCCTTTGAAGATGCCGCTTGCGGGCCGATCACCTTCTCCACCGTCGAACATATGCTGTTCGACAATGCCAAGCTGGAAGCGGGTGAAACCATCCTGATCCATGCCGCCGGTTCGGGCATTGGCACGGTGGCCGTCAGCATCGCCAAGGATTTGGGCTGCACCGTGATCGCGACCGCGGGCGATGATGAGAAATGCGCCAAGGCCAAGGCTCTCGGCGCCGATCATGTGGTGAATTACACAACCCAGAATTTCCCAACCGTGGCGCGGCGCGTCACCGGCAAGCGCGGCGTGGATGTTGTCTTTGAACATGTCGGCGCTTCAACCTGGAGCGGCAGTTTGCTGTCGCTCAAGATGGGTGGGCGCTTGGTGACCTGTGGTTCCACCTCCGGCGTTTCGGCTGAAACCAATCTGATGATGCTGTTCCAGCGCCAGTTGCGCATCTTCGGGTCCTTCGGGGCTTCCATGCGCAATATCGCCGATGGCTATGCGAAAATGGCGCGCGGCATTCTGCCGGTGCTGGATACGGTGGTGCCGTTGGAACGCTTCGCTGAGGGGCTGGAAAGGCTGGAAAGCCGCCGCGTCTTCGGCAAGATTGTGGTGACGCTGTGAAGCGCACCGCGCCGCGCGGATGAATTTTCTGATCGGGCTTTTGCTGCGCGCGGGCTTCGGCTTTCTGCGCCTATTGGGGCCACGCCTTGGCCCGGCGCTTGGCGCTTTTCTGGCGCGCAATCTGGGACCGATCACGCCGGCGCATCGCATCGGGCGGGATAATATCGCCGCTGCCTTTCCGGAAAAATCGGCGGCGGAGCGTGCCGCCATTCTGACTGAAGCCTGGGACAATCTGGGCCGCACCGCTTGCGAATATGTCCATATGGATCGGATTTGGGATTTCGACCCCGAAAACCCAGGGCGCGATGGGCATATTATCGCCTCGGCTGAAACCGTCGCGCTTTATGAAAGGCTGCGCGATGACGGCAAGCCGGCCATCGTGTTTTCCGCGCATCTCGCGAATTGGGAATTGCCGGCGGTGGCAGCGGCAAAGCATGGCATTGATAGCGCGGTCTTGTATCGCACGCCGAATAACGCTGCCGTGGCGCGGGAAATACTCAGGTTGCGCAAGGATAACATGGGGATTTTGGTGCCGGCGGGCATGGGCGCGCCGCTGCGTTTGGCCCGCGCGTTGGAAGCGGGGCAGCATATCGGCATGCTGGTGGATCAGCGCTTTGGGCGCGGCCC
>JBIIIE010000297.1:0-3968 GCA_044235135.1 Roseomonas sp.
CCGGCGCAGGGCGTTTGCCAAGTGCCGCGCGCGCATAAAGCCCATCATGGAAAGATGTGGATTGGTAAGCGAGCATGACATCATCCGCGCCTGGCACGCCCATGACGTAAGTGACACCCGCAGCAGCCAGGCACGTCAGCAGCGCATCCATATCATCCTGATCCGCTTCCGCATGGTTGGTATAGCAAACATCAACCCCCATCGGCAGGCCAAGCAGCTTGCCGCAGAAATGATCTTCCAACCCGGCGCGGAGAATCTGCTTGCCATCAAACAAATATTCCGGACCGATGAAGCCCACGACGGAATTGACAAGTAGCGGCGAAAAGCGCCGCGCAACCGCATAGGCGCGCGCTTCCAGGGTTTGCTGATCCACGCCGTGATGCTGATCCGCACTCAACGCACTGCCCTGACCGGTTTCGAAATACATCACATTCTGCCCAAGGCTGCCGCGTTTGAGTGACAGCGCCTGATCATGCGCCTCAGTCAGTAGCGCCAAATCAACACCGAAAGACCGATTCACGCCTTCCGTCCCGCCGATGGATTGAAACACCAGATCAACCGGCGCCCCCATATCCATGGCGCGCATGGTGGTGGTGACATGCGCCAGCACGCAGCTTTGCGTTGGGATGTCGTAGGCCAGGCGCAGCCGGTCCAGCATATCCAGAATGCGCAGCACCGCTTCCACATTATCGGTCGCGGGATTGACGCCAATCACCGCATCACCTGCACCCAACAGCAGCCCATCCAAAGTGGCGGCAGCGATGCCACGAGGATCATCCGTTGGGTGATTGGGTTGCAGGCGGATTGAAAGCCGCCCCTGAAGGCCGATGGTATTGCGAAACCGCGTGATATTCTCGCATTTCGCCGCAACGGCAATCAAATCCGCCGCACGCATGATTTTTGAGACAGCCGCCACCATCTCCGGCGTCAGCCCCGGCGCCAGTGCTGCGAGTCTTGCGCTATCAGCCGCATCCGAAAGCAACCAATCGCGCAAGCCACCGATTGTCAGGCTGCTGATCTGCGCAAAAGCTGCCTTGTCGTGCCTATCCTGAATCAGTCGCGTGACCTCATCTGCCTCGTAGGGGATGACAGTTTCCGACAGGAAATGCCTGACCGGCAGATCTGCCAGGGCGCGCTGCGCGGCGATGCGTTCCTCAGCGCTCTCGGCGGCAACACCGGCCAGCGCATCGCCAGACCGGAAGGGGGTCGCGCGCGCCAGCAATGTCTTCAGATCGGGGAAGACATAACGCGTGGTGCCGATGGTCTGCGCGAAGGCCATTTTCGTCCTGCTTTGCGGGGCTAATCGTTCAATTATACGCCAAGCCGATAAGGATTCGAGGATGAATACGCGCCGGCATGATGCGCATCATCAGGGCGCAATTGCGATCCGCCCGGTATTCTGGCGCGCGAAAAATGCTGGCCGATACATATCCCGCGCCTCGGCGCCTGGCAGTTCAAAACTTCCGGCTGTCACAGCGCGCAGGCGCACCGCAATGCGCGCCATGCGGTTTTCCCCTTCCAAGGTCACCGCGGCCGCGAAGCGATCATCCAAGGCGGGCTGGCTATCAATGGCCGTCAGCGCGCCAAGCCAGGGCAGGCCCGCAACTTCACCCGCACCGAAGCGGCCAGTGATTTCCCATCCCGCCGGCAAGCCCTGTTGCAGCAGCAATTGATGCCGATCATCGGCATCCGCGCGTGCTTCCAGAATCAGAACAAAGCCATCCCCAGCGCGGAGCGTATCCAGGTTCAGCGCGCTGCCATCCAAAGCATGAAAATGCCGCCGGATTGTCAGGCCCTGGCGCGCGGCGGGCTGTGCCTCTCGCGGGATGCCCGTGGTCGCCACCATTTGCCAAATTGTCGTTGCGCCCCGGTTATGCAGGCGCGCCGGGCCGGGAAGCGGCGCCACAACCACGGATGCAGCGGGCAGCGCCACACCATCCAGGCTGGCTTCGATGGGGCGCATGCCCTGGCCAAGCCGTGCTGCCGCCAGCACTGCCCAGGCCTGTTCCTGCGTGCTGGTATTCTCCGGCGTGAAATTCTGCCCGGGCAGCGCACCCATCAACGCCGCCAGCCGATCCGCGAGCAAACCGCTTTCCTTGAGCAGGCTTGCCACCGCCAAGGCATCCCGCTGCGCCGTGCCGTAATCGAAATGCCACCAGCGACGACCGAGATTGGAAAGCGCGGCGTTGAAAGCCTGTTCCGCCCTCCCCCGATCCCCGCCGCGCGCAAACACCGCGCCCAATTGCGCGAGTGATAGCGGCGTTGGCATATCGGCCGCGCTTTCCATCAACCGCCGCGCCGCACCAAGGCGCACGCGCCCCGCCATGGCCAAGGCATGCAACCGATAGGCTTGGGCCGCGCGTTCTTCAGGTGTCGCTTCCCCCGTATCGCCCACCGCATCGTCCAAGAAGCGCAGGGCGTCATTCAGCGCGGCTTCCGGCAGCGTGGCGCCAGCGGCGCGGGCGCGCAGCAGCGCTTCCACCGCGAAGGGCGTCAGCCATAATTCCGCTTCCGCATTGGCGGACCACAAGCCGAAGGCGCCATCAAAACGCTGTCGATCCAGAATGGCTTGTACCGCCGTTTGCAGCCGTGCCGCCTGATCGCTAGCGACTGGCGTGAACAGCCCCGCGCTCAAAGCAATAGCGCGTGCCGCACTTTGTTCCAGACATGCCATTGGAAAGGCTTCCACCGCGCGCAAGGCCGCCGCCGCATCATAGCGCACCACGGCACCAAGGCTGAGTTCTGCCCGTGCCGAGCCGGCAACGAAACGATCAAAGGCGGGCGCCACATCACGTTCCACACCACCTGGCAATTCGGCCGATTGCACATCGGTCAGCATGGGCCGCGCCGGGCGAATGGTGATGCGGCTTTCGCGCGTGACGCTGAAACTCTCAGGTCCGCTCAGACGGAGACGCAAAACGCCTTCGCCGCCGGCCAAAGCGCGCAGGCCTGTGGCGGGTGCGGCGCGTTCACCCGTGGCAAGCTGCGACGCCAAACGTGCTGGCCCATCAATCGCAATCGCACCTTCCGCGCTGAGTTCGGCAACAATCTCACCCGCCGGCAATTCGACATTGTGCATCAGCACGGGCAGGCGCGCGGTATCGCCGGGGGCGAGGAAGCGCGGCAGCGCGGCTTCCACCACCGCCTGATCGCGCACAATCATGGGTTGGCTGGCGGCGCCGATGCGATTGCCTTCCCAGGCCACCGCCATCAGGCGCAATTCGCCCGCGAAATCCGGAATATTCAACGCGACCACCGCACTGCCATCAGCCCCCACACGCACCGGGCCGGAGAATAGCGACACCATTCGTTGCGGCGGCTGAATGCCCATCCCCGCCAGGCCGCCATCACCACCCTGGCGGAGCATGGTAAGCGCGCCTTCGGCCGGCGCCAATAACCGACCGTAATCATCGCGTATATCCACACCCAAGGCACGCTTGCCGAGGAAATGCGCCACCGGATCGGGTGAAGCAAATCCTGTCAGGCGCAAAATCCCCTCATCCACCGCGGCGAGTGTGACCATCGCTTCACCACGCGCATCGGCGATGCGGATTGGGATTTCCACGCGCTGGCGCGGGCGGATACGTTCGGGCGCGGTGATCGCCACCTCCAACCGGCGCGGCGCGGGATCAAGCCCGATCCAGGCGAGGCCAAGCGCGCGGGCGGGGCGGCCTTCACGCGCCTCACCAGGGCGATAGGCGGTGATGGCGATGTAGGCGCCGGGGCCCCAGGCGGCATCCACCGGGACTTCGATGTCTGCGCCCGCCTCACTCAGCGTAATTTCGCGCAGCGACACCAAGCGATCCGTCAGCACCGCAACCGTGGCCGGCCCGGCAAAGGGTGGCGTGATGCGCAGTCGCGCGACCTCTCCCGGCGCAAAAGCACGACGTTCCGCCGCGACATCAATCCGGTCCGGGATTTCCGCGCTTTCAACGCCCGCCCAGCCGGCGCGGAAGCGGTAGGATGCC
>JBIIIE010000298.1:0-3949 GCA_044235135.1 Roseomonas sp.
GTGCAGAGATAAAACCACCCCCAGCCGATAACCTTGAAATATGTGAAATCCGTCTGCCATAGCTGATTGGGCGCGGTGGTCTTGGTGTGGAATTCCTCGGCGGCCTTCACTTGGATAAAGGCGGGGCTTGGGATGAGGTCACGTGATTTCAGCAGGCGATAGACTGAAGCCTCTGAAACGAAATAGCTTTCTTGGTCTGTAAAACGCACCGCCAATTCACGCGGCGAGAGTTCCGGCACCTCCAACGCCAGATCAATGATGCGCCCTTGCACCGCATCAGGGATGCGGTCCAGACACGATCGGGCCGGGATGGCCTATCGGCCAGGGCCTCCGGCCCACCGGTGCGAAAGCGATCATACCAGCGGTAAAAGGTCTGACGCGGGATGCCGAGGCTGGCGAGGCTGCACCGCTGCGGCAGGTGGGATTGCTCAACCAATTGGATGATTTCGAGCTTTTCGGCGGCGGAGTACCTCATGCGCGGTCGTCCCCATCCGCGATCATGTTTTTTTTGAGCAGACGTAGTTCCAGCGTCTGCTCGGCCACGACTTCCTTCAGCGCGCGGGCTTCCTGGCGCAGCGCCTTGACCTCGTCGCTGGTGGCCGCGCGGGCTGTGTCACCGGCCAGGCGGCGCTTACCGGCTTCTAGGAACTCCTTGGACCAAGCGTAATACAGGCTCTCGGCGATGGCTTCGCGGCGGCATAGGGCGGCGATGCTTTCCTCGCCGCGGAGCCCTTCCAGGACGATGCGGATCTTGTCCTCGGCGGAATGGTGCTTGCGCGTGGCACGACGGATGTCGCGGACCAGCTTTTCGGCTGGCACACGGGCGGGTGGGGCGGAGGATTTCTGGCTCATCTTCACTCTCCTTGGGGTTACGATGAGCCAGAAATCCTCCGTTACTCAAATCGCCAATTTGGTCCCATAGGCGCTGACGCCGGACAAGCTGTTGGCGCCGACGCCGCAGCCGCCTTGGTATTATCGCGCTCAGGCACTACCATGCGAATTGATGGCTTAGTGTCGGTCATGACAGCCTATCCTCACAGCTTCATCCAAATTTGGTCCCTAGTGCTGACGCGATTGTCAGGGATTCATATTGATCCGCCGCAAGTGACACTGGGCTAGCATGATCACATTGGCGTGCTTTGTTTGCAGGCAGAAATTGTCAGAAAATTTGGTGATTTGGGTAACCGAGGAGTCCTACATTATCCCAGCTGAAAGCAGAGAGAAGATGACGAAACTGCGACTGGCCGAATATTGCTCTTGTGAACCGTCCCGGTTTTGCCATGGGCTGTTTAGCTTAAGTTACGCTGCCATGGCTGGTTGATCCAGTGAGGCATAGCAGCGTTCTTCGGCTAAAGCGGGCGGGCTATAGCCGATTGGCTCCAGCAAGCGCCTGTTATTGAACCAATCTACCCATTCCAGCGTGGCGAATTCCACGGCCTCGAAGCTGCGCCACGGCCCGCGGCGGTGAATGACCTCTGTCTTGTAAAGCCCATTGATGGTCTCGGCGAGCGCATTGCAATCGGCAATACCTGGCAGATCGGCCTTGACCCACTTTGCGGCTCAATCCATGAACCCCGCGCTGATCATCAAGAAAAGCGATCGTGGCTTGAACCGGCGGTCGAGCTCCGTGTGGGTGAAACGCGCTGCGCGCAAGCAAAATAATCCAACCCCTTGCGAAGGATCTCATTGGCCTGGCGCAGTTCCCGGTTTTCCCGTTCCAGCGCTTTCAGCTTCTCAACCATATCGTTCGGCACGCCGGCCCGCTTGCCGCTATCCAACTCAGCCCGTTTGACCTAGCCCAGCAGCCTATGTCCCGCACAGCCAATCTTGGCCGAAATCGATAACGCAGTATCCCAGCGAGAGGGGTGCTCCCCCGCGTGATCCAGCACCATCCGAACCGCTCGGGCTCGGACTTCAGGGGAAAACTTGCTCGTCGTCTTGTTCATAATGGCTCATACAAACCCCCATCCGGAAGCCATGAATCAGAACCGCGCGCTCGTCGTAATCCCGTTCATGAGTTCACGACGTACATCAAACCCTTTCCAGCACCGTCGCGATGCCTTGCCCCACGCCGATACACATGGTGGCCAAGGCGCGCTTCAGATTGCGTTCCTGCATTTCATGCGTCGCGGTGGCGATCAGTCGCGCACCACTCATGCCCAGCGGATGGCCGAGCGCAATCGCGCCACCATTCGGGTTCACCCGCGCATCATCATCGGCAATGCCAAGACCGCGCAGCACGGCCAGGCCCTGCGCGGCGAAGGCTTCGTTCAATTCGATCACATCCATCTGGTCTTGCGTCATGCCAAGCCGCGCCAGCAGTTTCTGCGTCGCCGGCACCGGCCCAATCCCCATCACACGCGGCGCACAACCCGCAGTCGCCACACCCACAAAGCGCGCCAGTGGCGTGAGCCCATGGCGCTTCGCCGCCGCTTCACTCGCGATAATCAGCGCGCAGGCGCCGTCATTCACGCCGGAAGCATTGCCCGCCGTCACCGTCCCATCCGCCTTCACCACCGGCTTTAATTTGCCGAGCGCTTCCATGGAGGTTTCGCGCGGATGTTCATCAGCACTCACCACCACCGGGTCTCCCTTGCGGGAGGGGATGGTGACCGGCACGATTTCCTTGGCAAGCCGGCCATTCCTCTGTGCCGCCGCTGCGCGCGCCTGGGAACGGAGCGCCATGGCATCCTGATCCTCCCGCGCGATATTGTAGTCAGTGGCAACGTTTTCCGCCGTCTCCGGCATGGAATCCGTGCCGTAGCGCTTCTGCATGGCGGGATTCACGAAGCGCCAGCCGATGGTGGTGTCATAAACGGCATTGCTGCGCGAAAAGGCGCTTTCGGCCTTGGGCATCACGAAAGGCGCGCGAGACATACTTTCAACGCCGCCCGCGATCATCAATTCCGCTTCGCCTGCGCGGATGGCGCGCGCGGCAATGCCCACCGCATCCATGCCCGAACCGCAAAGCCGGTTCACCGTGCTGCCGGGGATGGCTTGCGGCAGGCCCGCCAGCAGCAGCGCCATGCGCGCGACATTGCGGTTATCTTCGCCCGCCTGATTGGCGCAGCCGAAGATCACATCATCAACCGCCGCCCAATCCACCGAAGCGTGGCGTTCCATCAGCGCCTTCAGCGGCACCGCGCCAAGATCATCGGTGCGCACGCCAGAAAGGCTTCCGCCATAACGGCCAATCGGGGTCCGCAAGGCAGCGCAGATGAACGCTTCAGGCATGGTTCATTTCCTTATGAAAAACCGCGCCCCATTCAGGGCGCGGTTGGTCGATACATGGGTTCTTATTCCGGCTTCACGCCGGCAGCGCGCAGCACATCGGTGTAGGTCTTCACCCCCTCGCGCACCAGATTCATCACCTGATCGGGCGTCTCATAACCGGCGCGCGGCACAACGCCGGCCAATTCATTCAGGCGCGGCGCGCTTTGCTGAATGGCTGCCTGAAACGCTGCCCCCAAGGCGGCCACAATCGGGGCTGGCGTGCCGGCGGGCGCCAACATCGGGAAGAACTCCTCAAAGATAAAACCCGGAATGCCGGCTTCGGTCGCGCTTGGCACATTGGGCAGGGCAGGGCTGCGCTGGCTTGATGCGACCGCCAAGGCCCGCAAACCGCCGCCGCGTACCTGACCCAAGGATGATGCCATGGTGGGTGTGCCGAATTGCGCCTCACCACTCACCAGCGCGGCAACACCTGGTCCACCACCGCGATAATGCACCATTTCGAATTGTGTAGAGCTTATGCCGCGGAAGATCTCGCCCGCCAAATGCACGCCACTGCCAATCCCGGCAGAAGCGAAATTCAAACGCCCGGGACTGGCGCGCAGCAGCGCGATCAATTCGGCGGCGCTATTCGCCGCCAAACGCGGATTGATCGCCAGCACGTGTGGCGAAAACCCAGCCACTGCAATGCCGACGAAATCATTGATGGTGTCATAAG
>JBIIIE010000299.1:0-3947 GCA_044235135.1 Roseomonas sp.
AAGCCGGGCTTGCCGCAAGCATGATTTTTTACGAGGCACCGCATCGGCTGGCCGAAAGCCTTGCCGATATGGCGGCGGCCTTTGGCGCCGAGCGCCCGGCAGCCGTGGCGCGCGAAATGACCAAGCGGTTTGAGGAAGTGCGGCGCGACAGCCTGAGCGCGCTTGCCGCGCATTACGCAAGCGCCGAAGCGCGCGGCGAGATTTGCATCGTGGTTGGCCCCGCAGCCGCCGAGGCAGTGGTTGGCGATGCGGAAGTCACCGCGCAGTTGCGCGCCGCATTCGCGGGCGGGCTTTCGGTCAAGGATGCGGCGGAAGCGGTTGCCAAGGCCACCGGGCGCAAGCGCCGCGATATCTATCGGGAGGCTTTGGCCCTATTGGCCGGCACTTAGCGCCTTGGCAGGTGGGGCTGTCTCGGCCAGGGTGATATTATTGCGGCGTCAGAGGGGGTAGCACATGGGAATCGGTGATCTTGCGCATTTTCTGGAAAAGCATCCGGATCTTGCCGTGTTCCTGGTGCTTGGCCTTGGGTATTTCATCGGTCAGTTCAAGTTTCGCGGCTTTGGCCTGGGGCCTGTGACGGGCGCGCTTTTCGCCGGCATTCTGATTGGCCAATTCGCGGAAGTACCGGTTTCTGAAGTTGCGCGTTCCATCCTTTTTCTGTTGTTCCTGTTCGGCATCGGCTATTCGGTCGGGCCGAAATTCCTGAGCGCCGTGAAGGGCGATGGGCTGCCGGGCATTGCCATCGGCATCATTGTGCCGCTCACCGCCATTGCCACCGCGGTTATTGCCGCGCGTATCCTGGGCCTTGATGCCGGCTTCGCGGCGGGGTTGTTTTCCGGCGGCACCACGGAATCGCCGGCCATCGGCACGGCGGCCGAGGCGATCCGCGCGCTGCCGCTGCCCAAGGAACAGCGCGATCAGATGATCAGCCACATCGCGGTGGCTGATGCGCTTTGCTATTTGTTCGGCGCGCTTGGCGTGATCTTGATGTCAACGGTGATTGGCCCCGCCATTCTCCGCATTGATGTCGCGGCAGAAGCGCGCAAGCTCGAAGAAAAATACGGCATGACGCATAAGCGTGCCGGCATCGCTTCCGCCTGGCGGCCGGTAGAAATCCGCGCCTATTTGATTGAACCGGGCGCGCTACTGGTCGGCAAGACCGTGGCGGCGGCGGAAGCCCTGGCCGAAGGGCAGCGCATTTTCATTGAGCGTCTCCGCCGTGGGGATGCGCTACTGGAAGCAAAGCCTGAATTGGTGCTTGAAGCGGGCGATGTGGTGGCCCTTGAAGCGCGCCGAGAGGTGCTGATTGAATTGCTCGGCCCCAATATGCGGGAAGTTGAGGATAAGGAACTGCTCGATATCGCTGCGCTTTCGCTTGATGTCTATGTCGCGGGGCGGGAGGTTGTGGGGCGCAGCGTGGCCGAACTCGCCCAATCCCCGGCAGCGCGCGGCGTATTCCTGCGCGGCATCCTGCGCAGTGGGCTTGAAGTGCCGATAGGGCCGGAAACGCGGCTTGAACGCGGCGATATCATTACCTTGATCGGGACCGAGAAGAATGTGGAAGCAGCTGCCGCCATAGCCGGCGCTGCGATCCGCCAGAGCGACGCGACGGATTACGTGACGCTTGGGCTTGCGATCTTCGCCGGCGGGTTGATTGGCACCGTGGTGGGTGTGGATGTCGCCGGCGTGCATATCGCACTTTCCACCAGTGTCGGCACGCTACTGGCCGGGCTTTTCATTGGTTGGCTGCGGTCCCGCCGCCCGCAATTCGCGCGCATTCCTGATGCGGCGATTGCCATGATGACATCGCTGGGGCTTGCCGCCTTTGTCGGCATGATCGGCCTGCATGCCGGGCCTGTCTTTGTGGAAGCCGTGCGCGAAGTGGGCTTTGGCCTGCTGATTGCCGGGGTTTTCGTAACGCTGGTGCCGCAATTCATCGGGCTTTTCATCGGGCGCTATGTGCTGCGGATGAACCCGCTTTTGCTGCTGGGCGCGCTTTCCGGCGCGCAAACCATGACGGCGGCACTCGCCGCCTTGCAGGAAAAATCCGGCAGCCCGGTTGCGGTGCTGGGCTATACGGCGGCCGTGCCCTTTGGACATATATTGCTGACCTCGGGCGGGACGGTGATAGTTTGGTTAATGAGTTGAGTGGGTTTGAAAGCCGCCTTTATGCCGCGCCGAAAAAGAAGATCCTCTCTCAGCCTTCGAAGCGGCGTCTGATTTCGCGGGCATGATCGAGAGCCAACCGGTAGACGATATTGTCAAGACGCGTGCGCTGGTCGAGCATTTCCTGGATCTCGGGAGTAATTTCTTCCAATTGCACAGCCTCAAGCTTGTGATCAAGCTTGTCTCTTGAATTCAAACGCTCAATCGCGTCGAGCGGCTTCATGCCGAAAACCTGCGCGACAGAGTTGTAAATATCGTGAAGGCAGGAAATGTCATCGAATACCTGAAATGAAAGCAGATTCCCAAGGGCTCGGTGCACGATCTGCAAATCCGTCACCTCAAAACCTTTGTCATTTACCCGCGCACGCCACTTACCATCAGGCCAAGCATAGGTTTGTCCAGCAAATCTTCGTGCCAACATATTGTTTGTTGAATCCAATACGCCCCCATTGTCGCTGCGCAGAAAATCCAGCAAAGTTCCCCGCCTTGCGAGCTTCGGGCCTCCCAGATGATGCTGCTTGATAATCTCTGGTCGATGTCGTTTCCAAAAATAGTAATTCGACAGGAGGCGCTCTATCGGATTACGCAAAATCGTCACAACAAATAGCGGGCCTGGGATCCGTCGGATCTCATCGGCATTGAAATGTCCCGAGAAGAAGCGCCACTTTCCCAATTGTTCAGCGGAGTATTGTTCCAAACGCGAAAAGCGCTCTGGGCAGATTTCGTCAGGGGCGAAGTTTGCCGATAGGTGATGATGCAATGTGGTACCGCCGGTGCGCGGCACATGAAGAAAAACCAGCCTTGGGAGCTTCGTATCCATCATTGCGCCGTTGTTAGGGGCTACAGCTTCATCAGCCTGGACGGGTGTCCCCACAAGCCAGCGATTGGGGCGGCCTTCAGATCACCCTGCCCGCGGCACCGCAACGCCGACCAGCGCGTCTCGCGTCACAATCCCCGCCAGCTTTTCCGCACTCCAGCCTTCCGTCCCCTCGGGCCGCATCGGCAGCACCATCCAGCGATAATCCGCCGTGCTATCCACCACGCGGATTTCAACATCATTGGGGATTTGCGTGCCCCATTCCGCCAGCACCGCGCGCGGTTCGCGCACAGCACGCGACCGATAGGCGAAGGATTTATACCAGCCGGGCGGATAGCCCAGCAGCGCGCGCGGGTAGCAGGAACAAAGCGTACAGACCACCAGATGATGCTGGCTTGGTGTATTTTCCAACACTCCCAATTCCGGCGCGCCGGCCATGGAAGCGCCCGCAGCTTCAGCAGCGGCCTTACCATCGCGCATCAGCAGCGCGTAATAATCCGGATCGGTCCAGGCGCGGGCCACCATGCGCGCGCCGATCTCGGGGCTCGCGCGTTCCATGATCGCCTGATGATCGGCGAGTTCCCTATCCGTCACCAGCCCCTTGGCACCAAGGGCAGCAACCAGTTTGTCGAGCAGCGCGAGGCTTACGCCAGAAGGGTGGGCGGCCATGTCAGGCTTCCTCCAACCAATGTTCGAAGATTTCCACCATCACCGTATCGCCGGCCTTACCCTCATTCCAAATGGGCGGCTGTTCGAACAGCACATGGTAAAGCTGCCGGCGCGGCGCCGGGCGGGCGAAGGCCAGGTCTTCCGGGTTCGGGAAGGCACCCAGCGGGCGCACCACCTGGCCCAGGCGGCCACGCACGTAATGGGGCGTGCGGATATGGCAGGGGCCGCGGGTTTCCGGCCAATCATCCTTCACGCGCACTTGCGCGCCAGGGGCGAAGCGTGGCGCGGTGGTCAT
>JBIIIE010000300.1:0-3935 GCA_044235135.1 Roseomonas sp.
CATCACCAATATCCCCGCCAGAATACGCGGCAGGACCAGCATCACCATGGGGTCAATGCCCATGATGCGCAAAGCATTCACTTCCTCATTCACCGTCATGGTGCCGAGTTCGGCAGCGAAAGCGGAACCGGTGCGCCCGGCCAGCACCACGCCGGCCAATAGCGGCCCCAATTCACGCAACAGTGAAATGCCGACCAGATTGGGCACAAAAATCTCCGCGCCAAAACGCTTGAGCGGGATGGAGGATTGATAGGCCAAAATCAGCCCAATCAGAAAGCCCAGCAGCAGGGTCAACGGAAAGGCGCGCAGCCCAATCTCATCCAAATGGCGCAGGAATTCCGCGCCGCGAAAGAGTTTTGGGCGAAACATCACGCGCAAGGCCGCGACCAGCGCTTCACCCGCAAAGGCTATGCCGGAAAGCGCAGCCTGAATGCCGCCATAGACCGCACTGCCAAAGGCCGTGATGGGCGCGAAATCGCGCGGCGCTTCGCCGGGCACGGGGGCGGCCTTCAAGGCCGCGCGATTGCGTTCCAAAACCGCCAGCACATCCGCGGAGCCTCCCTGCACCGCCACGGCATCTCCTGCGCGCAGCACCAGAATGGCGCCGGCGCTATCCATGCTATCAACTGCGGAAAGATCAATCACCTTCGGCTTGTCAGCCAAGGCGCGCGTCATCGCTGGCCAAAGCGCCGCCGCGGCTTCGGCATTCAGCGTGCCGGAAAACGCCAGCACCTTGCCTTCGGGTGCGGTGCGCGATGATAGGCCGGGTTTGGTCATGTCACATCATACCAAACACAGCTTTGCGAGGTTTCGGCAAGCGTTTCACGCGCGTGACCATCATCGCCAAAGCGCATGGATCAGCACCGCCGCCGCGACCGAAACATTCAGGCTTTCCACCGCGCCCGAGCCCGGCAGCGTCACGCGCGCGGCACAGGCGGCGATGCTACCTTGCGCCAAACCCTTTTCCTCATTGCCCAGCACCAGCGCGAAGGGCCGCCCGCGCGGCAGGGCTTCCGGCGCCACGCCATCGCGCGCGACCGCCGCCACCGTCAGCATCTGTGGCGCAAGCGCGCGCAGCAAAGCGGGCAGATCGGGCGCCTGGAATAGGGCCAGCGCTTCCAAGCCGCCCTCAGCGGTGCGCAAGGCGGCATCGGAAAGCCGCGCCTGGCGCTGGTCGCCGGAAATCACCAAAGCCTTGCAGCCGAAAAACGCGGCGGAGCGTGCGATGGCGCCAAGATTATGCGGATTGCCGATGCCATCGAGTATGGGAAGCACCGGCGCGGCCCAAAGGATCGGCGGCAGGTTGCTTGCGTCCAACAAGGTCACACCGCGCGGGCGCGCCACCGCCACCATGCCGCCATGATGCGTGGTGCCGGCGATGCGCTGCAATTCCTCGGGCGGGACTTCGCGATAGGGCAGGCGGCGCTTGGCCAAAGCCGCGCAATAGGCGCCCGCTTCCTGCCGGCGCATCGGCGTATAGAAAAACCGCAGCACATCGGCGGGCCGATGCGCGAAAAGCGCGGCCACGGCGGCGGGGCCGCAATGCCTGTCCGGTTCCTGCGCTTTGCTCACGGGGTTGCGAGTGCCTTGATCTTTTCCAAGACGGCATCGGGGATTTCGATCCCCTCAGTGCCGGCACGGGCAGTTTGCGCATCGCGCTTGGCGCCGGGCAGGCGCACACCCTCATCGGCCAGCATGGCGGCGATCAGGGTTTCAATGCGTGCCGCGAAGCCATCCGCACCGGCAAGCGCGCCGGGGTCTATCACCAGCAGCGCCTGGCCCAAGCGCGGGCGATTGCCCTCATCCTGGAAGAAGCTATCGGCTTCAAAGCCGAAGGCTGCGCCAGTCAGCGCGCAGCAAAGCAATTCGACAATCAGCGCCAGCAAGGCGCCCTTGGTGCCGCCCATGGCGAGCATGGCGCCCGAGAGCGCGGCCTTGGCATCAGTGGTGGGGCGGCCTTCGGCATCCAAGGCCCAGCCTTCGGGAATGGCGCGGCCTTCCTTGGCGGCGACCATGATCTTGCCGCGTGCGACTTCAGACAGCGCCATATCAATCACCAAGGGCGGCGCTTCTCGGCGCGGAAAAGCTGCCGCCACCGGGTTGGTGCCCATCAGGGGCCGACGTCCGCCGGGCACCGGCATGGCGGCGGGGGAATTGGTGAAGGCGAGCGCCACCAGCCCCTGTTCCGCGAGGCGCCGCACCGGCAGGCCCATGGCGCCAGAATGGTGGCTATTGGTGATGCCGATAAAGGCAATGCCATGCCCGCGCGCGCGCCAGGCCGCTTCCTGTTCCGCCAAAGCCAGTGCGGGGTAGGCCAGCCCATGCCTGGCATCAATCAGCGCGGCACCGCCGCGTTCATTGATGATGCGGGGTATGGCCTTCCCATCCGCGCGACCATTGCGGAGAAACGCCGCATATTGCGCCACGCGCGACAGGCCATGCCCGGCCTGCCCCGCCGCTTCGGCGGCGACCAGCGCGGCGGCGGTGCGCTTGGCCATATCAGGCCCGGCGCCACAAGCCGCCAGCGCTGCGGTGACAAATTGTTCAGCCTCAGTCAGGGAAAGTCGCATCAATCCGCCTTCAATTTCGCTTCCTGCACCAGCCTGGCCCAGCGGTCAGTCTCGGCGCTGATATAGGCCGCACTTCGCGCCCTGTCCCAGGCTTCGACCGTAAAGCCGCCTTCGCGGGCGCGGCGGGAAACCTCGGCGTCGCGGATCGCGGCGAGCGTATCGGCTTCAAGCTTCGCCAGGATCGGCGCCGGCACCGCCGCATTGGTCAGCATCGCGGTCCAATTCGTCATTTCAAGTTCGGGTGAGCCCGCTTCGCGCACGGTGGGCACATCCGGCACCAGGGGATGGCGCGCGGCAGAGGTAATGGCAAGGGGGCGGAGCCGCCCGCCCTGAATCTGCGCAATGCATTCCGGCAGGTTGGAGACCATGAAATCGAGATTCCCTGCCGCGAGGTCCGTGACGGAAGGCGCGCCGCCGCGATAGGGCACATGGGTAATCCGTTCCCCCGCGCCAGAAACCCGCCGCACCAATTCCAGCCCCAGATGCGGGGGCGATCCATTGCCTGAAGAACCGGCATTCAGATTACGCTCTCGGGCTTGCGTCAGCAGATCAGCCAGGCTGCGGGCTGGGTTGCGTTCCGCATTCACCACCACCACCAAGGGCAGTGACCCGAGCACGGAAATCGCCGTGAAATCCTGCCGGAAATTGAAGGGCGCATTGGGAAACAGCGAGGCATTCACCGTATGCGTCATGGTGATGGCGAGCAGCGTATAGCCATCGGCTGGGCTTTTCGCCGCCGCATCGGCGCCAATCAGCGCATTGCCGCCGGCGCGGTTTTCGATGATCACCGGCTTGCCCCAAACCTCGGACAGTTTTTGCCCGACCAGCCGCGCCATGATGTCGGTCAGCCCACCGGGCGGGAAGGGGACGATGTAGCGCACCGCACGATCAGGGAAGGCGCTTTGGGCCTGGGCGCGGCCAATCAGCGCAGCGGCGGGCAGGGCGGAAAGCAGCAGGCGACGGGTTGGGTGCATGGGGTCCTCCTTGGCGTTTGGGCCGGCTTCGCGGCTCTTGCCGGGGAGCGTAGCCCAGGGCGCGGCGCTGCCCTATAGTTTTCTTGTTGGACGCATGACCTTGAGGATAAGCCGCGTGACACCTGTCGAGAAAATCCGCGAATGGCAAGAAGAACTCACCGCCTGGCGGCGTGATTTCCACGCCCATCCTGAATTGGGGTTTGAGGAAGTGCGGACCAGCGCGCTGGTGGCCGAACGCCTCGCTTCCTGGGGGATTGAGGTGCATCGCGGCATTGGCAAGACCGGCGTTGTGGGCGTGCTGCGGAACGGGAACGGCCAGGGCCGGCTTGGGATTCGTGCCGATATGGATGCGCTGCCCATGCCGGAAGCCAATGGCTTCGCGCATAAATCC
>JBIIIE010000301.1:0-3921 GCA_044235135.1 Roseomonas sp.
GGGTAAGCGCCTCGGCGTGAAGCTGTTTGGTGGGCAGTCGGTCAATGCCGGCTCCATCATCGTCACGCAGCGCGGCACCAAGATGATCCCGGGTGACAATGTCTATGCTGGCCGCCAGCATAGCCTGCATGCCGCCGTGGATGGCCGCGTGGTGTTTGAACGCAAATCCGAAGGCCGCGTGCATGTCAATGTGCAGCCACTGCCGCAGGCCGCGGAATAACCCGAGCTTCCAGTATATCCCTGAAAGCGAGGGTCCCTTGGGGCCCTCGTTTTGTTTTTGGGGACATGATGTCCCGCGGATTGACGCATGAAATTCCTTGATGAGGCGAAAATCTGGGTCAAGGCCGGCGATGGCGGGGATGGCGTTGTCGCCTTCCGGCGCGAAAAATTCATCGAATTCGGTGGCCCGGATGGCGGGAATGGCGGCAAGGGCGGCAATGTGATCGCGGAAGCGGTGGCCGGGCTGAATACGCTGATTGATTACCGCTACGCCCAGCATTTCAAGGCGCGCAAGGGCGGCAATGGCGCGGGGTCTGACCGCACCGGCGCGGCCAGCGATGATGTGGTGCTGAAACTGCCTGTGGGCACGCAAATCTTCGCCGAAGATCGCGAAACCATGATCGCGGACCTTGATAAGCTCGGCAAACGCGTGGTGCTGGCGCAGGGTGGCGATGGCGGCTTTGGCAATGCGCATTACAAAACCTCGACCAACCGCGCGCCGCGCCGCGCCGATAAGGGCTGGCCGGGGGAAGAACGCTGGCTTTGGCTGCGGCTCAAGCTGATTGCCGATGCCGGGCTGGTGGGGCTGCCCAATGCCGGCAAATCCACCTTCCTGGCCGCGGTTTCAGCCGCGCGCCCCAAGATTGCGGATTATCCCTTCACCACGCTCCATCCTCAGCTTGGCGTGGTGCGCCTGAACGCGACCGAGGAATTTGTGCTGGCTGATCTACCCGGCCTGATTGAAGGCGCGGCGGAAGGGGCGGGGCTTGGCACGCGCTTCCTTGGCCATGTGGAACGCTGCAAGGTCCTGCTGCATTTGGTGGATGGCTCGGCCGCCGATCCTGCGCGGGCCTATCGCACCATTCGCCGCGAATTGGCTGAATATGGCCATGGGCTGGAAAGCCGCCCGGAATTGGTGGCGCTCAACAAGGCCGATGCCATGACGCCGCAGGCCCGCATATCCCGCGTCAAGGCGCTTTCCCGCGCGGCGGGCAAGCCGGTGATGCTGATCAGCGGCGCGAGTGGTGAGGGCGTGCCGGAATTGCTGCGCGCGCTGGCGGATATGATCGCGGCGGCGCGCTGACAGGGCTCGCTTTGCCATGGTAAGCGGCAATTCATGATCAACCCGGCCCAGCCCCGCTTCAAGGATGCCAAGCGCATTGTGGTGAAGATCGGCTCCGCGCTGGTGGTGGATAACGCCACCGCCGCGCCGCGCGCCGCCTGGCTTGCTTCCGTCGCCGCCGATATCGCGGCGTTGCGGGCGCGGGGCGCTGAAGTGGTGGTGGTTTCTTCCGGGGCGATTGCTCTGGCGCGGAAGGCGCTTGGGCTGACGCGCAGGCGGCTTCGGCTGGAAGAAAAACAGGCTGCCGCTGCGGTTGGGCAAATCCGCCTGGCCGGAGCGTGGCAGGAAGCACTCGCCGCGCATGGGCTGAACGCGGCGCAATTGCTGCTGACGCTGGAAGATTCCGAAGATCGCCGGCGCTATCTGAATGCGCGCGCCACGCTCGCCACGCTGATCAATCTTGGCTGCGTGCCGGTGATCAATGAAAATGACACGGTGGCCACGGCGGAAATCCGCTTCGGCGATAATGATCGGCTGGCGGCGCGCGTGGCCGAGATGATCCAGGCCGATGCGCTGGTGCTGCTTTCAGACATTGATGGGCTTTACACCGCCGATCCGCGCAAGGACCCCGAAGCGCAGCATCTGCCCGTGGTGGAACGCCTGACGGATGAGATCATGGCGATGGGTGGCGAACCACCGCCTGGCTATTCCTCGGGCGGGATGCGGACAAAACTGATCGCCGCGCGCATCGCAACCGGTGCGGGGACGGCCATGGCGATTGCGCTGGGCGAGCGTGACCATCCGCTGCGCGCATTGCAGGAAGGGGCGCGCTGCACCTGGTTTCTGCCGCTGCCGGAAGGCCGCAGCGCGCGCAAGCGCTGGATCGCGGGCAGTCTGGCACCGCTTGGCACATTGGTGGTGGATGCGGGCGCGGCGCGGGCGCTGAAGCGCGGTTCATCGCTGCTGCCGGCAGGTGTGCGCGCCGTGGAAGGCGATTTTTCGCGCGGCGATCCCGTAAGCGTGCGCGATGCGGAAGGCGTTGAAGTGGCGCGCGGGCTTAGCGCTTACGATGCCGATGCGGCGCGGCAGATTGCCGGGCATCGTAGTGAAGCTTTGGAAGAAATCCTTGGCTGGCGCGGGCGGGATGAAATCATCCATCGCGACGATATGGTGCTGCTGTAACACGCCTCGGCCGCGCTATACGCGCGGCCTGCTTCATGGCAGCCTTACCCCAAGGCGCGGCGTATTGCGCGCCAGCAAGGGGTAAGGAACGGCATGAAGGAAATTCGCCTTCTCTCCACCAGCGCCATTCTGGGCTACGGCTTTCCGGAAGCGAGCCTGCAAGCCGGCATGGCGCGCAACCCGCATATCATTGGCGTTGATGGCGGCAGCGTTGATCCCGGCCCGCATTACCTGGGCGCGGGTGTGCCCTTTTGTTCCACCATGGCGATCAAGCGCGATTTGCGCCTGATGCTGCGCGCGGCGATTGGCGCCGGCATTCCGTTGATGATTGGCACTTCTGGCGGGGCGGGGGGCGATCCGCATCTTGATCT
The DNA here is from genome assembly GCA_044235135.1 of Roseomonas sp. Taxonomy (GTDB): domain Bacteria; phylum Pseudomonadota; class Alphaproteobacteria; order Acetobacterales; family Acetobacteraceae; genus Neoroseomonas. The sequence goes on from JBIIIE010000301.1 coordinate 2,836, forward strand.
GACAGCGCAGCTGGTGCGCGATATCGCTGTGGAAGAAGGGCTGCATTTCCGCATGGCGCTGATCCGCGCTGAACCGCCGCGCGCCGAATTGCAGCGCTGGCTGGCGGCGGGGCGCATACGCCCACTCAGCAATCAGCCAGCGCTGACCGCCGATGTTCTTGATCGCGCCAGCCGTGTTGTCGCCATGATGGGGCCGGAACCCTTCATGGAGGCTTTGGATAATGGCGCGCAAGTGATTCTGGCGGGCCGCGCGAGTGACCCCGCGCCTTGGGCTGCCGCCGCGATCCGCGCGCAATTGCCGCCCGCGCCCGCCTGGTATGCCGGCAAAATGCTGGAATGCGGCGCCACACCTTCCATCCCGAAAGGCCATGATTGCCTGTTGGTGACGGTGCGCGAAGATGGTGTGGAGTGTGAGGCGATGAACCCCATCCGCCGCTGCACGCCGCTTTCCATCGCCAATCATTCCCTGCATGAAAACAGTAGCCCCATTCATCACATTGAACCAGGCGGCATGCTGGATACATCCGATTGCCGATTTGATGCGCTGAGTGATCGCGCCGTGCGCATTTCCGGCATGCGCTGGACGCCTGCTTCGCAATACACGGTCAAGCTGGAAGGCGTGGAAATGGTGGGCTATCGCAGCATTTCCATCTGCGGCACGCGCGACCCGCTACTGATCGCGCGCCTGCCATTGTTTCTGGAAGAAGTGCGCGGCATTGTGCGCGAAAAGGCGCAGGCTTTCGGCGCCGCGCCGGAAAGCTACACGCTCACCATCCGCACCTATGGGCTGGATGGTGTGATGGGCGCGCGCGAACCGGTGCAGCAGGTGGCGGGCCATGAAGTTGGCTTCGTGATCGAAGTGATTGCCGATACGCAGGAAATCGCCGCCGCCGTGCTTGGCATTGCGCGCACCAATATGCTGCACACCGATTTCCCAGGCAGGCTTTGCCGCGAAGGCAATATGGCCTTCCCCTTCTCGCCTTCCGATATCCCGGTCGGCCCGGTCTATCGCTTCAGCATTTATCACGTGCTGGAACTGGATGACCCCTGCGAGATTTTCCCGATCACCTATGAGGAGGTTTGAGG
>JBIIIE010000302.1:0-3920 GCA_044235135.1 Roseomonas sp.
CCTTCCAAAGCCATGTGGATGGGTCACGCCATCGCCTGACGCCGGAACGCAGCGTGGAAATCCAGCATCTGCTCGGCGCTGATGTGACCATGTGTTTTGATGAATGCACGCCCTTTCCCGCGACGCATGAACAGGCCGCGACTTCCATGCGGCTTTCCATGCGCTGGGCGGCGCGTAGCCGCGAAGCCTTTGTGCCGCGCGCGGGCCACGGCTTGTTCGGCATTGTGCAAGGCAGTGTCTTTCCTGATCTGCGCGCGGAAAGTGTCGCGGCGCTGACGGGCATTGGCTTTGAAGGCTACGCGGTTGGCGGGCTTGCGGTGGGTGAGGGGCAGGACGCCATGTTCACCACTTTGGAATGCACCACGCCGCTGCTGCCTGCCGATAAGCCGCGTTATCTGATGGGCGTTGGGACACCATCTGATCTGATCGGCGCGGTGCAACGTGGCATTGATATGTTTGATTGCGTCATGCCAACCCGTTCCGGGCGCACGGGCCGCGCCTATACACGGGGCGGCGTGATCAATATCCGCAATGCCCGCCATGCCGAGGATAATCGCCCGCTTGATCCCGATTGCACCTGCCCCGCTTGTCGCAGCCATTCGCGTGCCTATCTGCATCATCTGTTCAAGGCGAATGAAATGCTGGGGCCCATGCTGCTGACGTGGCACAATATCCAATACTACCAGGATCTGATGGCGGAACTGCGCGCCGGTATCCTGGCAGGCGATCTCGCCGGCACTGCGGCGCGTATCGAAGCCGGCTGGCGGGCGGAAAAGGAGAATGCGGCGTGAGCGATCTTTCCCATCTGACGCAGCTTGGCCAGGCCGCCCAGCAACCGCAAAGCCCGGAACAGGCGGTGCTGGAACGTGTGGGTAATCCGCATCCCGCGCTGCGCTATTGCATCCGCTTTACCGCGCCGGAGTTTACTTCACTCTGCCCACTGACGGGTCAGCCGGATTTCGCGCATCTGGTGATTGATTATGTGCCGGATGCCTGGATTGTGGAAAGCAAATCGCTGAAGCTCTATTTGGCGTCCTTCCGCAATCACGGCGCTTTCCATGAAGCCTGCACGCTGGATATCGCGCAGCGCCTGATGGGGCTGCTGTCGCCGCATTGGCTCCGCATCGGTGGCTATTGGTATCCGCGCGGCGGCATCCCCATTGATGTTTTCTGGCAAAGCGGTGCGCCGCCGGAAGCGGTCTGGATTCCGGCGCAGGAAGTGCAGCCCTATCGTGGGCGCGGCTGACGCCATCAGGGCTGAGGCAACGCGCCTCGGCTTCGATGCCATTGGCTTCGCGCCCGCGCGCCTCGGGCCGGAAATACGCGAAAGGCTTCAGGAATTCCTCGCCGCCGGCATGCATGGCGGCATGGGCTGGATGGAGGCCCGCGCTGACCAGCGCGCCGACCCGCGCGCATTATGGCCGGAAGCACGCAGCGTGATTGCGCTTGGCCTTTCCTATGCGCCTGAGGCCGATCCGTTGGAAAGCCTGGCTTGGCAAGACCGTGCGACGATCAGCGTTTATGCGCGCAACCGCGATTATCATGATATGGTCAAGAAACGCCTGAAGGCGTTGGCACGCTGGATCGTGGCGCAATATGCCGATGCGGGCGTGAAGGTTTTCGTGGATACCGCGCCGGTGATGGAAAAACCCTTGGCGCAGCAGGCGGGTTTGGGCTGGCAGGGCAAGCATACCAATCTTGTCTCACGCACCCATGGTTCCTGGCTATTTTTAGGTGAGATTTACACGACGCTCGATCTCAGCCCCGATGTGCCGGAAATTGATCACTGCGGTTCCTGCACACGCTGCCTCGATATCTGTCCTACCAAGGCATTCCCATCGCCCTATCGGCTGGATGCGCGGCGCTGCATTTCCTACCTCACGATTGAACATCACGGCCCGATCCCGGAGGAATTTCGCAAGCCGATCGGCAATCGCATCTATGGTTGTGATGATTGCTTAGCGGTTTGCCCCTGGAATAAATTCGCCGCCACGCATCAGGAACCGGCCTTTGCACCGCGCGCGGAACTCACTGCGCCCAAGCTGGCGGATTTCGCGATACTGGATGATGCCGCCTTTCGCGCGTTGTTTTCCGGCAGCCCCATTAAGCGCATCGGGCGCAATCGCTTCATCCGCAATGTGCTGATCGCCATTGGCAATTCCGCCGATCCCAGCTTACGCGAGACTGCGCAAGCGCTGTGCGCCGATGCTGACCCGGTGGTGGCAGAAGCGGCCGCCTGGGCTGCCGCCCAATTGGAACACACCGCATGACGCAAGAAAAAGCCCTTGTTCTTTTCAGCGGCGGTCAGGATTCCGCGACCTGCCTCGCCTGGGCCTTGGATCGTTTCGCAGCGGTCGAGACCATCGGCTTCGATTACGGCCAACGCCACAAAATCGAACTGGACATCCGCGATGCCTTTCGCGCGGCCTTGCTGAAGGCGTGGCCTGAAAGGGGCGCGAGGCTTGGCGCCGATCATTTGATTCGCCTCGATGCGCTCGGCCAGGTTTCCGATACCGCGCTGACTTCAGAAGCCACCATCGCGTTCAATGCCGATGGCTTGCCCAATACTTTCGTCCCAGGCCGCAACATCATTTTCCTGAGCTTCGCCGCCGCCATCGCCTATCGTCGCGGCATCAAGCATGTCGTGGCCGGCATGTGTGAGACGGATTACTCCGGCTATCCCGATTGCCGCGATGACACGATCAAGGCGCTGCAAGTGGCGCTCAACCTTGGCATGGATCGGCGCTTTGTCTTGGAAACGCCGCTGATGTGGCTGGACAAGGCCGCGACCTGGCGTCTTGCGAAAGCCCTGGGCGGCGCGCCTTTGGTGGAAGCGCTGCTGGAACACACGCATAGCTGCTATCTGGGGGACCGCAGCCAGCGCAACCCTTGGGGCTATGGCTGCGGCACTTGCCCGGCCTGCGACTTGCGCGCCAAGGGCTGGGCGGCCTATTCAGCCGCAGAAATCCCATGAACATCTCCCCGCGCCTTCAAGGCTTTGCCTTCCTGATCGGCTTCGCGCTGTGTATTCCCGCCGCCAATTGGATGATCGGGAATCTGGGCAGCTTCTGTGTGCCGAATGGCCCCTGCCTGATCCCCGTCGCCCCCGGCATCATGGCGCCATCTGGTGTGCTGATGATCGGCTTGGCGCTGGTGCTGAGGGATTTGGTGCAGCGCCGCCTTGGGCTCACTTGGGCCTTCGCCGCCATTGCGATTGGTGTGGTGCTTTCGGCAGCCTTGGCGCCGCCCGCTTTGGTTCTGGCCTCGGCGGTGGCTTTCCTGCTGAGTGAAACCGCTGACCTCGCCGTCTATACGCCCTTGCAGAAGCGTGGCCTGGTGTTGGCGGTGGCCGCCAGCGGCGCTGTGGGCCTGGTGGTGGATAGCGTGGTATTTTTGCTTCTTGCCTTTGGCAGCCTGGATTTTCTGGCAGGTCAAATACTGGGCAAGGCCTGGATGGTATTGCTGGCCTTGCCCTTCATTCACTGGCTGCGCCGGCATGATGCGCGGCGCGGGATACAACCCGCCTGATCAATCAGCGCGGATATTGAATTCCTTCACAACGCCACCCCATTTCGCCACTTCCCCATCCAGGAAGCGCGCCAGCCCTGCCGGGTCAGACAGCACCAGCCGCGCCTGCTGCGTCTGCGTCATTTGCGTGCGGGCACGTTCTTCCGAAAGAGTCTCCCGCAGCGCCGTATTCATGCGCGTCACCAATTCCGCCGGCGTGCCGGCTGGCGCGAAAACGCCCCACCAGGCTTCCGCCTGCAAGCCGGGAAAGCCGCTTTCTTCTGCGGTTGGCAAATCACTCAGCGCCGGCAAACGCGCCGGGCCGAATTGCGATAGGGCGCGGAAAGTGCCGGCGGCGATTTGCGATGCCACCAGCGCGGCAGAGCCAATCATCATATCAACCGTGCCCGCCA
>JBIIIE010000303.1:0-3919 GCA_044235135.1 Roseomonas sp.
GGAACTACGAAAACTTCAAATGCGCCTTTAGATTCGTTGGTGCAACGCGCAGACCAGCGTGAACAACTGCCGCGCCGTGTCAAAATCCAGCGCGACCCGCCCCGCCAGCCGCGCGCGGAGCAATTCAGCGCCTTCATTATGCAGCCCGCGCCGACCCATATCTATCGCCTGCACACGGGATTCCGGCCCGCTTTCCGCCACCGCCTGTTCATGCGCTTCGACAACCATGTGGTAATCCTTGATCAGCCGGCGGAAGGGGCCAAGGGCAAGGGCCAGCACATGCAGGCTCGCCCCCGCTTCATTGCGGATGTCAAACACCAGCCGGCCTTCACGCACCGCAAGCCCCAGCACATAAGGCCCGCGCGGCAGGCCCACCGGGTCAAAGCGGTTATGATGCAGCAAATCCGCAATCGCCTGGCGGCGATCAGCCTCAGCATAGGCAGACGGGGCCGGCGCTTCTTCGGGCAATTCAACGCGGATCAGGCGCTGTTCAGGCATCCGGCTTGCCACCCCGCAGCGCCACGCCGCCCTCATCGCCTGTCATGCCAAGGCGCATCATCCAGCCCAGCGTCGCCCCCTTGATGGGGCGCAGCAGCAGCGTGCAGATAATGGCGAATAGCGGCAGCCAGATCACCATATGCAGCCAGATCGGCGGCATATAGGCCTTTTCGATCCAGAGCACGGGCGGCACCAGCACATGCCCCGTGATCAGGATGGTGAAATAGGGCGGCGCATCATCGGCGCGCAGCCGCCCCGTGGGCGCGCCGCAGCTTTCGCAGGTATCCGCCACACGCAGAAACCCGGCGAAAAGCCGCCCCTGCCCGCAAACCGGGCACAGCCCCTTCAGCCCGCGCAGCAGGCCATCCCGCGCACTTGGCGGCTGATAGGGCAAGGCAGGCGGCGCGCGATCCGGTTCCCAATGCATTATCGTTCCAATCCTCGCCAGGTTGACCCGGCGTTGTGCAGCGCAGCGATAGGCCCGAAGCGCCGCCCGATCAAGCGCAGCTTGCCGAGGCGTTCCGCTTCGCGCCAGGATACCCCCCATGAATGAACGCATCCTGCTGATCAACCCGAATTGCAGCGTCAGCTGCACTGAGGGCATTGCCGCCGCCGTGGCCCCCTTCGCTGCCCCAGGTCTGCCGCGGATTGACGTGACAAGGCTGGAAGAAGGCCCACCCGCCATCGTGACCTGGCGGGATTGGTATGCGGTGGCGGAACCCCTTTGCCGACGCGTCGCCGCCGAACCGGCTGACGCCTATATAATAGGATGTGTATCGGATCCGGCGATTGAAGCGGTGCGGATGGTGACGGATAGGCCCGTTTTCGGCCCCTTGCGGTGTTCCATCGCCGCCGCGCTGAACCGAGGCGATAATTTCGGCATGATCGCCTTCACGGATAAGTCCAAGCCGCGCCAGCGGCGCGTGTTGCAGGGCATGGGGGTGGAAGCGCGCATGGTCGCTTCCATCGCGCTTAATCTGGATATGGAAGTGCTGACAGACCCGGTGGCGCCGCGCGCGCGCATTATGGCGGTGGCGCGGGAATTGGTGGCCCTGGGGGCTGAGGCCGTGATTCTGGGCTGCGCCGGCATGGCGCATCATCGTGCGGCGGCGGAAGATGCCTGTGGTGTGCCGGTGATTGAACCAAGCCAGGCGGCGGCTTCGCAGGCGATTCTGGCGGTGGTGGCGGGGCGGGATTTACGCTAGTCCGGGCACTAATAACAACCCCAGGTTGTATTTATCTGATTCATCATCAATCTGTATTTTAATTCCGGCAGCGACAAACATTTTTTTTTCGCTTTCATTTGGATTTCGTTGGTTTTGCACTTGCCTGTTAACACAAAGTTATCGGATAATGATCATGCGAAAGAATCGCGATCTGGGGGTGGCTGCTAGCCGGTGATTAATCGGTTCATGTTAGCCTGAGTATGCTTAGGTTTCGCGCCAGCCGGCGCGGTTTCGCTTACACACCTCCGGATTCAAGGGCAAAGCCGCCCGCCCATTGCATCAGTGTTTCGCCAAATCTGCAGGAGTTTCCGCCGTGAGCATTACCCTAAACGACAACGACAATGTTTGGCCCAACGGCGCGGATAATTCCGGCAATAACGCCGTTCTGGGCCTTGGCGGCAATGACACCATTGATGGTGGCCCGGGCGATGATTTCTGTCCAGGCGGCGCCAGCTTCGAAACAGTGGTCGCAGCAGCCCATCCCTAGGGGCCATATAACCTTGCGCAGGCGGTGCTTTTCCCGCGACTCTTTCATGAAACCCCTAAGCTGAAAATTAGGAGAAACGGACATGGCGATACTCAACGTTGGGGCCGGGCAAACTTTCACCACAATCCAGGGCGCTATCGCGGCTGCGTCCGCAGGCGATACCATAAGCGTCGCAGCCGGCACTTACACTGGGACCATCACTGTCGATAAGCAGCTGTTTTTTGAAGGCGCCCAACTTGGAACAGCGGGTACCGACGCTGCGCGCGCGCCCGTTTTAACCGGTGGTGGCGCGCTGACCGGCGCGGGCGCAGGCGAAGCCGTCATCACAGGCAGGTTTATTGTCAATGCAGGTGTGGATGACGTCAGGGTAGACGGTTTCGCCTTCCTCAACAATGATACCAGTTTTAGTCCTGCGCATATACAAGTGAAAGGCGATAACTTCACGTTCCAAAATAACCAATTCCTGGACGTGACTCCTGTTAGCGTCGGAAACATTCTGGTTGGGGGGTACCCGGACCTCAATAATCCGCCACAAGGCGGTGGTGCGACCTTCGACGATAATTTGTTCCAGAGAGCAACGGGATCTGGTAATCCTACCCTTCAACTGCATGGCCCCGATGTGACATTCACCAACAATACGGTGATCAACGGGCCATTGTTTCTGACCCCGCTGCCAAACGCCTTAAATAAGCCAAATGCGCCAGAGATGAGCGATCAAACCCTCATCGTCACCGGCAATACCTTCACCAATTCCTTCCGTTCAGGGTTGGGATTTGTGATGGGGGATTTTGCCAACCTTGGCACTAGCGACATCACGGTCCAGCAAGCCATTGCGGATGGGAATCTTCTGATCAGCGGGAATACCTTCAACGGCGCAGCTGTTAATGTCATTAGTGGTTCCGACTTCGATGATGATATGTCTGCCCTCGCCACCGAGTTCGCGGATGAGTTTCGCGGCGAAGATGGCGATGACACGCTGGTTGGCCTTGCCGGGAACGACACGCTGAATGGCGAAGATGGTGATGATAGCCTGCGGGGCGACATTGGCGATGACACCCTTATTGGCGGCGCGGGCAATGATTCGATTTTTGGCGGTGCTGGCAATGACACCGTCATCGGTGGTCAGGGCAGAGATTCCCTGGATGGCGGGACCGACATTGACCTTTTGGATTTCTCTGCGGTCACTGGAAATATAAGCAAAAACGCTTTTAGTAACCAGTTCAATGTCAGTGGTGTTGGAAGTTCTACTCTGGTCGGGTTTGAGCGATTTCTCCTCGGTTCCGGCAATGATCAGGTTTTTTTGAACCAATCTACTGATAATACGGTGGATGGCGGCGCGGGCGATGACGGCATCTTTACCGGCTTCGGCAATGACTCGGTTTTTGGTGGCATCGGCAATGATGCAGTTATTGGCAGAGTCGGCGATGATACGGTGGATGGCGGCATTGGCGATGATGAGATGTTTGGCGAGGAGGGCAATGACAGCCTGCTTGGCGGCGATGGCGAGGATTCTTTGGATGGCTTTACCGGCGATGACACGCTCGATGGCGGCGCGGGCAATGATTGGGCGAGCTACTTCAGTGCGGGCGGCGCTGTCACGGTTGATCTCAGCGCGGGCACCAGTTCCGGTGCGGATGGCAGTGACGATCTGACAGGGATTGAAAACGTCCTTGGCGGCATCGGCAATGACAGCATCCTGGGCGATAGC
>JBIIIE010000304.1:0-3906 GCA_044235135.1 Roseomonas sp.
AAACACTTCCCCGTCCGCACCGGCTTCCTGGGTGGTATCACGGGTTATGTCTATGCCGTGGATGGCATTTCATTTTCCATCGCCAAGGGGGAAACCCTGTCGCTGGTGGGTGAATCCGGCTGTGGCAAATCCACCGTCGGCAAGGCCATTCTCCGCCTGTTCGACATCACCGGCGGGCAAGTCACGCTGGATGGCACGCGCATTGATGACATGCCGGCGGCCACGCTTCGCCCGCTGCGTCGGCGTATGCAGGTGGTGTTTCAGGACCCCTATTCCTCGCTCAATCCGCGCATGCGGGTGCGCGATATCCTGGCTGAGCCGATCCGTAATTTCGGCCTAGCCAAGGATGCCGCTGATCTGGAAAAGCGCGTGGGCGATCTGATGGATCGCGTGCGCCTGCCGCGCGATGCGGTGGGGCGCTGGCCGCATGAATTCTCCGGCGGGCAGCGCCAGCGCATCGGCATTGCACGCGCGCTCGCCGCCGAACCCGATCTGATCATTTGCGATGAGGCGGTCTCCGCGCTCGATGTGTCCGTGAAGGCGCAGATCGTGAACCTGCTGCAGGATTTGCAGAAGGATTTGGGCCTTGCGCTGCTCTTTATCAGCCATGACCTCGCGATTGTGGAACATATGACGCATCGCGTGGCGGTGATGTATCTCGGCAAGATCGTGGAAGTGGCGCCGAAGCGGGAATTATTCGCAGCGCCCAAGCACCCCTATACGGAAGCGCTGCTTTCCGCCGTGCCGGTGCCGGAACCCGGCGCCCAGCGCGAACGCGTTATTCTGAAAGGCGATGTGCCCAGCCCGATCAACCCGCCCAAGGGCTGCCGCTTCCATACGCGCTGCCCCTATGCCTTTGATCGCTGCCGGCAGGATGAGCCCATGCTCCGCCAGACGGAACCTGGGCATTGGTCCGCCTGCCATTTGCATGACCGCCCGGCGGCAGAAAACCCCCTGGCCGGGGCCAAGGGTGCGGCGCTGATCGCCAAGCATTAGAGCCCCTTGCCCGGAGGGTGCTTCTCCGGGCAAGAATTCACATTGAAAAGCTTGACGACGCCCCATCTTACAGGTGAGGGTTTGGATTGAAACATCCCGGTCCCATGGCCCGGGCAAAACATGATTGGGAGACGCGCTATGCCGCAGGTGACACTGACCGTGAATGGTCAAACCCATACCGCTGAGGTTGAAGGTCGCACGCTTTTGGTTGAAATGCTGCGCGAAAAGCTGCGCATGACGGGCACGCATGTCGGCTGTGACACCAGCCAATGCGGCGCCTGCGTGGTGCATGTGAATGGCGAAAGCGTGAAGTCCTGCACCACGCTCGCGGTGATGTGCAACGGCGCGAATGTCACCACCATTGAAGGCCTCGCCGCCGCCGATGGCACTTTGCATGTGATGCAGGAAGCCTTCCGCGAATACCACGCTTTGCAATGCGGCTTCTGCACACCAGGCATGGTGATGAGCGCGATTGATCTGGTGAACAAGCACCCGAATGGCATCACGGAACAGCAAATCCGCGAAGGGCTGGAAGGCAATCTATGCCGCTGCACCGGCTACCATAACATCGTCAAGGCCATCGCAGCCGCAGCGGAGGTGATGCAGGGCAGGCGGAGCGAGATGGCGCGTGCTGCCGACTGAATAGGATAGGGGCGAAAGCCCTGGCAAAGCGGTCCGCCAAGGGCCGCACCAAAACAATCAGCCTGATGGGAGGCGATAGACATGAACGTGGTAACACCGTTTGAAGGCATCGGCGCCAGCGTCCGCCGCAAGGAGGATTTCCGCTTCCTTCAGGGTCGAGGCGCCTATACGGATGATGCGGAAAAGCCCGGCCAATTGCATGCCTGGATCCTGCGCAGCCCGCATGCCCATGCGCGCATCAAATCCATAGATATCTCAGCGGCGGCGTCCATGCCGGGCGTGGTGGAAATCTACACCGGCGCCGATATGGCGAAGGATAATGTGGGCGGCCTGCCTTGCGGCTGGCAGATCCACAATAAGGATGGTTCGCCCATGGCCGAACCGCCGCATCCTGTCCTCGCGCAAGGCAAGGTGCGCCATGTTGGGGACCCCGTTGCGGTTGCCATCGCGGCGACGCGCCAGCAGGCGCGCGATGCCGCGGAAGCTATCAGCGTTGATTATGAAGTGCTGCCTGCCGCGGCCACCATGGCAGCGGCGCTGAAGCCCGGTGCCGCCGAAATCCATGAAGGTGTGGCCGGCAATCTTTGCTATGATTGGCATATCGGCGACAAGGCCGTGGTGGATGCCGCCTTTGCCGGCGCCGCGCATTTGGTGAAATTCGATCTGGTGAATAACCGCCTGATCCCGAATGCCATGGAACCCCGTTCCGCGCTTGGCGAGTTTGATCGCACCACGGGTGACTACACCCTCACCACCACCAGCCAGAACCCGCATGTCATTCGCCTGCTGATGGGCGCCCATGTGCTCCATCTGCCGGAATCGAAGCTGCGCGTGATCGCGCCTGATGTCGGTGGCGGCTTTGGCAGCAAGATCTATCACTATGCCGAAGAAGCCATTGTCACCTGGTCCGCCGGCAAGCTGGGCCGTCCGGTGCGCTGGACCGCGGATCGCACCGAAAGCTTCATGTCCGATGCCCATGGGCGTGATCATGTGAGCCATACGGAATTGGCGCTGGATGCCAATGGCAAGATCCTCGGCCTGCGCGTTTCAACGCAAGCCAATATGGGCGCCTATCTTTCCACCTTCGCGCCCTGTGTGCCGACCTATCTTTACGCGACGCTGCTGGCCGGCGTGTACACAACCCCCGTGATCTATTGCGAAGTGAAGGCGGTGTTCACCAACACCGTGCCGGTGGATGCCTATCGCGGCGCTGGCCGGCCGGAAGCGACCTTCCTGTTGGAACGCCTCATGGATGTGGCGGCGAAGCAAACCGGCATTGATCGGGTGGAGCTGCGTCGGCGGAACTTCATCCAGCCGGATCAATTCCCCTATCAAACGCCGGTCGCGCTGCAATATGACAGCGGCAATTACCACGCGACCCTTGAACAGGCTCTGGCGTCAGCCGATTGGGCCGGCTTCCCGGCACGTCGCGCGGAAGCAGCGAAGCGCGGCAAGCTGCGCGGCATTGGCTGTTCCACCTATCTGGAAGCCTGCGGCATTGCGCCTTCCGCCGTTGTGGGCAGCCTCGGCGCGCGTGCGGGGCTTTATGAAGTGGGCACCATTCGCGTGCATCCGACGGGCAGCGTGACGGTGCTGACCGGCGCGCATAGCCATGGCCAGGGGCATGAAACCACCTTCGCGCAATTGGTCGCCGATAAGCTTGGCGTGCCGGTGGCGCAGGTTGATATCGTGCATGGTGATACCGCCAAGGTGCCCTTTGGCATGGGCACCTATGGTTCGCGCAGCCTTGCCGTTGGCGGCAGCGCGATGATGAAGGCGATGGATAAGATCATCGCCAAGGGCAAGCGCATCGCGGCGCATCTGATGGAAGCCTCGGTGGATGATATTGAATTCGACCGTGGCACCTTCCGCGTGGCCGGCACGGACAAGACCAAGGCGCTGGTGGATATCAGCGTCGCGGCCTATGTGCCGCACAATTACCCGATCGAGGAATTGGAACCGGGCCTGGAAGAAACCGCCTTCTATGACCCGAAGAACTTCACCTATCCGGGTGGCTGCCATATCGCGGAAGTGGAAATTGATCCCGAGACGGGCCGCACATCGGTGATCAATTTCACCGCCGTGGATGATGTAGGCCGCGTGATCAACCCCATGATCGTGGAAGGCCAGGTGCAGGGTGGTGTGGCGCAGGGCATTGGCCAGGCGCTGCTGGAAACCTGCGTCTATGATGCGGAAGGCCAACTGCTTTCCGGTTCCATGATGGATTACACCATGCCAAGAGCGGATGATTTGCCGCCCGTTTCGGTC
>JBIIIE010000305.1:0-3902 GCA_044235135.1 Roseomonas sp.
CGTGCCGGTGTGGGCCAGATTGCGCCACTGCGTATCCGTGCCGAAACAGGCACCATTGCGGGATCTGGGCGTTTTGACATCAACAGGCACACCATGGATCTGACGATCGGGAGCCAGGGAGACACCACGAATTTCTTTGCTTTGGATGTGCCTGTTCGTATTCACGGGCGCTTTGATCATCCGGATTTCGCACCGGCACGCTGGTCGAATGAGGGAAGGGCGCAGATGGCGGCAGCGGATAACATCGCGCCATTGCCCACGGCCCTCCGTAATTTCGCAAACCAGAACCCATGTCTGCGTCGCACCGGCCCGCCCCCGCGGCATTGAGGGGATCAGTGGTGTGCTGCGCCTGATGCGGATGTTGCGCCTGCAACAAGCTGTACAGCGACGGCATTAGTGGATGCCATGGTAACCGATTGGCTTTCGACCATGACGCGCGAAGAAGCGGTGGCGGCGACGCGCAAATTCGGCGTGCCGGCAGCGCCTGTGCGCGATTTGGATGAGGTGATCAATGATGCCGGCATGCATGAACGCGGCATGCTGCATTGGGTGGACCACCCCGAAGTGGGGCGCGTGTGCTTGCCATCCTCACCTTTGCGTTTCACGGATGCGCCGGCGCCGGCGCTGAAGCCGAGCCCGTTTCTCAATCAGCATGAGGAAGAAGTGCTGGGGGGGATATTTGGGTTTACGGCGGAACAACGCGCGGCGTTGCGGGAGGCAGGGGCGATTAGCACGGCGGCGCAGGTGAAGGGGTAGGGGGTTGGTGAAGGCATGGTCCATTGTCAGGCGGACGCGATCATTTGAAACCCGCCGCCCAATCCCGATGCCGACCCCGGATGGGAATTCGGCCTCCGACAAAATCGCGGGCTTCAATTGACACAAGGGTAACAGTGACAGACGCTCTCATTTTGGGTGTGGCGCGAACGGGCGATCAACTATTGTGATTTCCATTTCCGGCATGCGAACAAGAGCCAAGTTTATGCAGGGCAGAACGGAGAGCTGAATGAGTACTTGGGTGCCACCATGGAGCCTTGAGGAAAAGATCAGAAAGATTGTCATTCCTGCGCCATGGCATTTATCCTACCGTGTATGGCGCGAAAAAGTTTCGGGTGAGCGCGAAATCGCGCTGTTGCCGTTTCTTTGTGGCAGGAACCTGTCTGCTATTGATGTGGGTGCGAATGTGGGCGTTTGGTCCCATGAAATGCGGCGTTACGCTCGCAAGGTTTATGCATTTGAACCAAACCCAAAAATTTTCGAGAGATTGCGGGCAGGCCTTAGGGGTAATGATGTCGAAATCAGCCCATTGGCTTTGTCCAGTGAGGCTGGAGAGGCCGCGCTGATGGTTCCAAAGGGCAAGCGTGGTTATTCAAATCAAGGGGCGACCTTGAGCAAGGAAAAGATTGGTTTGTCCCAATTCGGTTCGATGAATGTGACTACGGTGCGCCTAGACGATTTAGACATAAAGGACATCGGTTGCATTAAAATTGATGTGGAGGGCCACGAATTGGCTGTGATTCATGGCGCTACGCAAACCATCGCAAAATACAAACCAAATCTCATTGTTGAAATTGAAGAAAAACACACGAAGAGGGACATCTTGCACGATATCAAGGAAATCAAGAATTTTGGCTATGACGCCTTCTGTCTTCTGGGTGGATCCTTGGTCAATACTGATCGGGTTGACATGGATCGCCACCATAGAAGCGCGAGTTCACGGGCTGATTACGTGTTCAACTGGATATTTTTGGCCCGCTCCTGAACGGGATACAAAACGCGATATTCACCAAATGTACAGCTACGATATTCCCCTGACAGTGACCGCATTTGAAGCGGGCCTTGGCCCGGTTGATTTCAGAAGTGCGTGTCTGGTTCTCCCACCCCGCACCAAATCCGCGGCCAGTGCCGAACCGTCAGGTCCCCCCCTACCCCCTATCCCGCATCACCCTCGCCTTATCCCGCTGCCAATCCCGCGCAGCAATCGCCGCGCGCTTGTCATGCTTCTTCTTCCCCTCAGCCAACCCCAGCAGCACCTTCGCCCGCCCGCGTTCATTGAAGTGAATATCCAGCGGCACAAGTGTCGCCCCTTCGCGCGTGATCGCGCCGATCAATTCCCGCGCCTGTTTCCGATGCAGCAATAATTTACGCGGGCGCCGAGGTTCAAACCGCGCCATGAAGGAACCCGCCTGCCATTCCGGGATATGGGCGTTGAACAGCCACATCTCCCCATCGCGTTCCCCGGCCCAGGCTTCGGTCAGCGTGGCCCGCCCGGCGCGCAAGGACTTCACCTCAGGCCCCACCAGCGCAAGCCCCGCTTCGATGGTCTCATTGATCTTATAGTCAAAGCGCGCCTTGCGGTTCTGCGCGGCGATGCCGTGGGAAATCATGCCCTTCTTGCGCGGTTCAGCCATATCTTACGCGCCCACCGCGCGGGCGCATCCCTTTCAGTTCAACAGGCCAACCGAAACCATGGCGTCACGCACGCGCGCGCGCGTCGCTTCACCACAGGGCGCCAAAGGCAGGCGGCAATGATCGGTGCTTTTCGCCAAAAGGCTCGCGGCATATTTCACCGGGCCGGGAGAGGTCTCGGCAAACAGCGCATCATGCAAAGGCACCAGGCGGTCCTGGATTTCCATCGCCTCATCCACCCGGCCTTGGCGCCAAGCCTTGTGCATTTCCGC
Source organism: Roseomonas sp. (assembly GCA_044235135.1). GTDB lineage: Bacteria > Pseudomonadota > Alphaproteobacteria > Acetobacterales > Acetobacteraceae > Neoroseomonas. The sequence continues at coordinate 2,679 of JBIIIE010000305.1, forward strand.
GCAAAGCCGCGGCGCGACATTGGCGGTGACGCTGATGCAGCCATGCCCGCCCGCGGCCATGAAGGAAATCACGGTATGATCTTCGCCGGAAAGCTGCGCGAAATCCGCCCCGCAGGCGCGGCGCGTATGCAAAGGCCGCACGAGGTTCGCGGTGGCATCCTTCACGCCGATGATATTCGGATGCTTGGCAAGCCGCGCCATGGTCTCAACGCTCATGTCAATCACGCTGCGCCCGGGAATATTATACATCACCATCGGCAGATCCACGGCATCGGCAATCGCCTTGAAATGCAGGAACAGGCCTTCCTGAGTCGGCTTATTGTAATAGGGGGTCACCACCAGGCAGGCATCGGCGCCGGCCTGTTTGGCGTGGCGGGTGAAATCAATCGCCTCCGCCGTGCTGTTGCTGCCGGTGCCGGCAATCACGGGCACGCGCCCGGCGGCGGCTTCAACGCAAAGCTCCACCACGCGCATATGTTCTTCATGCGTCAGGGTTGGGCTTTCGCCGGTGGTGCCAACGGGGATCAGGCCTTCGGTGCCCTCGGCAATCTGCCACTGCACCAATTCCTGGAAGGCTTTTTCGTCCACGGACCCATCCGCGCGCATGGGCGTGATCAGCGCAACCATGGAACCCTTGAACATGCTGGCATCCTCCTGGAATTGGGAAAGCGGAAGTTAGGCGCCAAGGCGCGCCGCGACAAGGCAGGAAGTGGGGCTAGCCCGCCGCGCGGGCAATCGCCAGGAAATCCTCGGCCACCAGACTTGCGCCGCCCACCAGGGCGCCGTCCACATGCGGCAGGGCCAGGATGGCCGCCGCATTGCCGGGCTTCACGGAACCGCCATAAAGCAAGCGCAGCCCGGCGCCTTCAGCCGGGAAGGAAGCCACCAGCTTGGCACGCATCATGGCATGCATGGCGGCTATATCGGCTTCCGTCGGTGTGCGGCCCGTGCCGATCGCCCAGACGGGTTCATAAGCCACCACCCCGCCGGCGGCGCCAAAGCCATCCGGCAGGCTTTCCGCCATTTGCTCGGCCACCACTTCCTCAGCCCGGCCCAGCAGCCGGTCATCCTCGGGTTCGCCCACGCAAACCACCGGGATCAGGCCGGCGGCCAAGGCGGCCTTGGCCTTGGCGCGGACGCGGTGGCTCGTTTCCCGATACGCCATGCGGCGTTCCGAATGGCCCAGAATAACGTAAGCGGCACCGGCATCCTTCAGCATTGCGG